>JAUNAY010000075.1 GCA_030527385.1 Fusobacterium sp.
CTCCTGAAAGAATAGAAAAATGGATAGGAGAAATTAAATCTCAATTTAACTAAAATTAAAAAATGACAAGTTACTTTTGTAGCCTGTCATTTTTCTTTTATAAAATAACTTTTACTCTATCCCCTATTTTAAAATCTTTTCCCTTTTCTCCCTGAATATTTACATATAATTCTTGATTATTAAAATCTACCTTAAAAATAGTATAAGCTCCCATAAACTCTTTATTTAAGATTTTACCTTTTCCTTGATCATCTTTTTCTATTTTTATATTCTCTGGACGGATTAACTCTTTTTTATCTTGTTTAAAGATAAAATTTGATTTTCCTATAAATTCGGCTACATAATCATTTTTAGGATTATAATATATCTCCTCTGGAGTACCTATTTGTTCTATTTTCCCATTGTTCATAACAACTATTTTATCTGATATACTCAATGCTTCCTCTTGATCGTGAGTAACAAAAATCATACTAATTTTTAAATTTTTTTGAAGCTGTTTCAGCTCCTCTCTCATACTAATTTTTAATTTTGCATCAAGATTACTAAACGGCTCATCTAACAACAAAAGTTTAGGGTGAATAACTAAGGCTCTAGCTAAAGCAACCCTTTGTTGTTGTCCTCCACTTAACTCCTGCACAGAATTTTTTTCATATCCATCTAAACCAACTATTTCTAAATACTCTTTAGCTAAATTTTCCTGCTCTTTTTTTAATAAACCTCTATATTTTAATCCATATTTTATATTTTCGATTACATTCATATGTGGAAAAAGTGCATAACTTTGAAAAACTGTTGAAATATCCCTTTTTTCTGGAGGAATATTTGTTATATCCACATCTTCTAAATATATTTTCCCATTATCAGCTTTAAGAAATCCTCCAATTATATTTAAAAGTGTTGTCTTTCCACAACCACTTGGCCCTAAAAATGAAATTAATTCTCCTTTTTTAATTTCAAAATTTATATTTTCTATGCCTCTATTTTTTTCAAATATCTTTTTTAAATTTTCTATTTTTAAATACATATACTCACACTCTCATCTATTTTTTTAATACCTTAGAAACAAAAATATTTAAAGAAAATGTAATTAAAGTTATAGATAAAGCAGTTATTGATGCTGCTCCATACTCCCCTTGTGCCACTTGAGTAAACAACACAACTGTGGCTACATTGTTTCCAGGTGAAATTAAAAATATTATTGCTCCTATTGTCGTCATTGTGGCTATAAAACAATTAACAAAAGATATTAAAAATGCTGGTTTTAATAACGGAAAAATTATATCTATTAAAATTTTAATTTTAGACGCACCCAAATCTCTTCCAGCTTTTTCTATATTTGGATTCAACGTTGAAAATATCGATTCTCCCGCTTTTATTCCTATATTTATCTGCCTAAAAGTACAGTTTAGTATAACTATTAAGGCTGTTCCTGTAAGAGTTAAAATCCCACTATTAAAAGCTAATATATAACCTAGTCCAAAAAATGTTCCAGGAATTATATATGGTAAGCTTGCTAAAAATTCTATTCCTTGCATAAATTTATTATCTTTATTTTTATTGTAATATGAAAGTAAAACTCCAATAGTTGAAGCTAAACTTCCCGCTATAAAAGCATAAATTATAGTTCTAAAAAATACTTTTACTGCTGAAAGTTTAAATTTTTCAACATATTCCAAAGTAAACTCTATCCCTTTAGATGTATAATTATAAAATCCAGAGAAAAATATCGAACCATATTGTATTAACATTATTGCTAAAAATAGATATGCAATTGTTTTAAAAATAATATTTACACCTAGTGGAAGATCTAAATCTATACTTTTCAACTTTATCTCTTTTCCATTTGATGATATATTCATCTTTTTTATTAATATATATTTATATAATAAGAATGCTAAAAGAGCTGGAAAAATAAGTAACAATGTCATTGCAGCAGCTTTTGACATATTTCCCTCTCCTATAACTGTTAGATATGCTTCTGTTGCTAATGTACTTTCTCTTCCACCTATTATTATTGCACTTCCAAAGTCAGCTAAATTTTTAGTAAAAAGTATAAAAAACGTACCTAAAAAAGCTGGAATTGAAATAGGAAAGATAACTCTTTTTAAAGTTTCCCACGAAGATGCACCTAACGATCTTGAAACTGCTATCAAGTTATAATCAAAATTTTTAAATATTTCATATAACATAAATGTTGCAAATGATATTTCACCTATCAACTGCAACATAATTACACCTTTTAATCCATATGGATTTATATGTAATCCCAGCAATCTATATGTTATCAATCCTCTTCTCCCAAATAACATTATATATGATATTCCAAAGATAAAAGGTGGTGAAATCATAGTCAACATTAACACATAATAATAAAATTTTCTTACTCTCTCTTTTGAAAAAATCATATAAAAAGCTATAATTCCTCCAAATAATGATGTTATTCCTGCAGATATTGAAGACGTTAACAAACTATTTTTTAATAATAGATAGTTATCTTTAAATATTCCACTATAAAATTTCAAAGTAAAACTACCATTTTCAAAAAAACTTGTTTCTATTATTTTATAAATGGGGTAGAAGCAAAAAACTACTACCCCACTAATAATTAGAAATAATAAAAAATTATATAAAATATTATTTTGCTTTATTTCCAAATCTTTTATTCCATTCATTTAAAACTTTTTCTCTCTCTGTTCCTAATCTTTCAATATCTATATTTATTAATTTATCCATTTCAATAGTTTTAATGCTTGCAGGAATTTCTACTCCATTTCTTACCATAGCTCTTGGATCTTCATCTCTAATAATCTCTTGTCCTCTTTGAGATAATGCCCAATCTACAAATTTTTGTGCTTCTTTTAAATTTTCAGCATTTTTAAATATTGCCATTCCTGCTGGAACCCAAGGAATCATATCTTCAGGATATATAGTTGTTACTGGATATTTTTTCTCCATCAATATAAACTCTCCAGACATTGGAATTACTGCCACTCCAAACTCTCCACTTGTAACTTTTAGAGGTGGTTCTCCTCCTCTTTTTGCTAAAAATGGAATATTTTTACTTAATTCTTCAAAGTAGTTCCAAGCTTTTTCCTCTCCTAATTCTTGAATAAGGTTATCTACTAGAGCATAGTTAGTTCCAGAAATAGCAGGATTTGCCATAATAACTTCATCTCTATATTCAGGTTTTGCTAGGTCTGCCCAAGTTTTTGGTGCTTCTAATCCTTTATCTTCTAATATCTCATTATTTACCATAAATCCTACCAATACAAGTGAAACTCCAGACCAATATCCATCTTTATCTCTATATTTTAAAGGAACTTCTTTCATTTCTGGTGAAATATATTTTTCTAAAAGTCCTTTATTCTTAGCTGATATAAAACTGTCTAATCCTCCACCAAACCATACATCTGCTGACGGTTTACCTTGTTCTGCCTGTAACTTTGATAAAACCTCTCCTGATGACATATCTATAAAATCTACTTTTATTCCTGTATCTTCAGTAAATTTTTGAAATATTTTTTCCTTTCCTCCATAAGCAGCTACTACTTTTAAACTTCCTTCTGAAAAGGCAAAACTACTAAGTCCTAATAAAAAGATAAAAAATAGCATTAATCTTTTTTTCATTTTTTCTTTCCTCCTCTGATTTTATTTTATTATTTCATATTTATTGTTTACATATTTTAAAGGTTGACATCTATTTGTTTTTAATGCTTCTATTAACTCTTTTACATTTTTTACTTTATAAGGAAGTAGAGTTGCATAAACTCCAACTTTTTCTACAACGTGAGCATCACTAGATCCTATAACTTGTATTCCAAGTTTTTTCCCTGCCTCTACTGCAAGTCCATTGTGATAATCAGTTGTACTCCCATTATATCCTTCAATAGCTGTAAGCCCTTTTACTGTATATAATTTATCTTTTAATCCTCTATTATTTGTTCTATATGGGTGTGCAGATGTACAAGTTCCACCAAAACTATTAACATACTCTATAAACTCTTGAGCCGACATCTGCTCTTTTGGAAGTTCATCTATTCCAAAAGCTACAATATCTCCATCTGTTGTTAAATACTCAACTCCTGGAAATATAGTAAAATCATATTTTTTCTCTAATTCCACTATCTCATCTTTAATTTCAACACTTTCGTGATTTGTTAAAGCTATTCCATCAAGTCCCTTTCTTTTAGCCTCTTTTACAATCTCCTCTATTGAAACGTGACTATCTGGTGAATACTTATTTTCGTGTATATGTAAATCTACTTTCATTTCTTCCCTCTTATCTAGTTATTTTTCTTCTTAAGTAAACATTATACCACAAAATTGAAAATAAAGTAATTTTATTTTTGATCATATACATATTATTATGGTAACTTATATCCATATTTTTCTAAAATATTTAGAGGAAATTCAACTCTAACTGTTAAAAGTGGATCTACAACCTGACAAACAGCCATATCAGATAATAAAGACATCAACATTCCTGTTCTTAAATCATTTTGTTTTGTGGCATCTTTTACAAATTCAAACATCTCTTTAGCTGCCATATCTCCTGCTTTATCTAAATCTTCTGCCGATTGAATTGACATCACTTTTCCTCTTGAATATAAAAATGGTGTTGGTAGTTTTATTCCCTTTAATACGCTTACCTTTACTGTTATCTCTCCAGCTATTTCCAAACCACAAATAAATACTTCTCCGTCCCCCATAAGAGCGTGAATATCTCCCATTGATAACAATCCACCTTTTACATTTACAGGAAGATATATTATAGATCCTTTAACTATTTTTTTACAGTCCATATTTCCACCGTGCTTACTTGGTGTAACTGTCAATACTCCATCTTTTTCAGCTGGAGCTGTCCCTATAACTCCTATCATCGGATCAGCTTCTAATATTAAGTTATTATCAAAATATATTTTATTATCTTTTACTTGAAAAATTATAGCTTCTCTTTTTTCATATTTTTTATGAAAAACTCCTCCTGATGTAGAAGATCTCATAACTCCCCAAGAACGTAATTTTATATCCTCAATCTCAACTTTTAATATGTCTCCTACTTCAGCCTCTTCAACATATAAAGCCCCAGTAGCAGGATTTGCAAGTCCATCATTTCTATCTCCTAGAGGTCTTTCACTGCTTGTTACAAGATTATCATAGCAATCTCTTGTTTCAAAAATAACTCTTTCTCCACTTTTACAATATCCTGCTGGTTTATTGTCCCATCTTAAAATATCATTTACATTGTCCTTAGTAATATATAACATTTTTTCCCTCCACTTTTTTATATTATTAAAAATAGCTGAAGAAAAACTCCAGCTATTCTATATCTTATCTTTCTACTTTTTTAAAATCTTCTATAAAATCTCCAATATATTCTATCACATCTTTTAAAATTCTTTCTCCTAACTCTTTAGTAGAATTTTTAGGGTCATATGGTCCTATCCACCCGTGTGGAACTACGCTTTTAAAATCTCTCATAACTTTAATAGTTCCATTTTTATATGAATGCAATGAAATATACTTGTTAGTAATCTCTTTTGAAAGATTATTTATTATTAATGGTTCACAATAAGAAAGATTCACTGAATTTTCATCTACTGCCATTGCCACACTTGTTTCTTGAATATCTCCGTGCCCTCCATCATAATCTGGATTTAAAAGTTTTGCTAAATTCCACCAATCTATTGTAGCAACTATTCCACCTTTTTCAAAAGTATCCAATCCAACTTGATCTAAAGCTGATATATTCCCACCGTGTCCATTTACAAATATAAACTTTTTAACTCCGTGTTTTATTAATGATTCTGTTATTGAGTTTAAAACTCTGATTAAGTTTTCTGTTCCTATATTAATAGTTCCTGGAAAATCTTTTATAGATTGACAATTACCATATGGAATTGGTGGTAATGCCAATATGTCATCTCTTTTAGATAATTCTTTAACTATGTAATCTGGTATTATATAATCTGTTCCTAGTGGTGCTTGTGCTCCGTGATACTCAACACTTCCAATAGCTATCATAGCAATTGGTTCTTTTTTTATAAACTCCATTGCTTCCTTTGCTGG
>JAUNAY010000076.1 GCA_030527385.1 Fusobacterium sp.
TTTCCTACTATAAAACCTATTGTACTCATTACTATTCCAATATGTAATCCAGAAAGAGCAAATAGATGTGACACCCCTACATAATTAAATTTTTCTTTTAAATCTTTAGGTATAGATTTATTATCACCTAAAATAACTGCCCTATACACTCTTTTAAAATATCTATTTCCTTTTTTTACAAAACTATCTACTTTCTTTTTAAAATATCTTTCTAAAAAATTTTCTTCTATCTCTTTTGTATCTATTATATTTATACTTATAATACTTTTATCCTCTTTTTTCTCAATTCCTTTAAATTCACCCAAAATATTATATTTTCCATCTTTTAACTCAGGTATATAAATTATTATTTTTTCACTTAAATTTTTATTATCTACTTTTAAAACATTTCCTATCCCTCTATTTAGTTCAACTTTTAATTTTAAAGTTTCTAAATAATTAAAATCGCTATGGTAAACACCTAAAACCAACCTTAGTAAAAATAAAATAGGAATAATATAGATTAGTATATTCTTTTTTCTAAAAAAAATATAACAACTTGCTAAAGATAAAATAACTACTGAAATAACTAACCAACTTGAAAAAATTTTAAATAACCATAAAATTACAAATATCTCCCCAAGTAAAATATAAGTTATTTCCATATTTTTTCCCTCTTATATTACTCTTTATACTTATAATAAAAAATAAATGAAACAATAAAAGATATTGCTGAAACTATCGAAGTAAAGTATATTCCACTTTTTTCAACCCCTTTAGGTGCTCCCATAATTGCAGTTAAAATATCTCCATTCCCAGAAACTAAAACTATTGGTAAAATCAATATTGAAATCAAAAATGCCATTTTTAAAAAGAAGCCCTGTATTCCAAAACATATTCCCTCTATACGTTGTCCAGAGCTATCACTCATTTTACTTCCTATCTCACTTAACATAGCAGGTGGAAAAATAAAGCCAGCTCCTGCTATTGGTATTCCTATCAATGCAAATAATATAAATCCAAATTTAGCTGGAATAACTTTTCCTAAAAAGAATAGGGCTAAAGTAAAAATTATAAGCATAGTTAAACAAGCTAACATCACTTTTCTATAACCATATTTTCTTGAAAGAATATTTGTAGGATAAAAACATAGAGCTGACATTCCAAAAAGAAGTGCTGATGCAATTGTTATAGCTCCCTTTCCATATCCCATTATATCTTCAACAAAATAGTTCATCACTGCTCTTAAATTATTAAATCCTATAAAGAAAAATAAAAGCCCCATCAGATACATTATAAACTCTCTATTTTTAAATACTATTCCCATAGTTTCTTTAAATGTTGCATTTGAACTTTTACCAAGAGAGTATTTTTTCTCTGGCACAAACAATACAGTAATAAGTCCACCTATAACTGCAACTATACAAAGAGTTACTATCATTCCTCTAATTCCAGTTAAAGTATCGTTTTTCCCCATTATTTCTATTAATTTTCCCGGTATTATCATAGCTACAGCTGTATATATCAATCTAAAAATTGATTGCCAAGTTGACAAATTTAATCTTTCCTCTTGTGTCTGTCCAATCTCTGGAATAAGAGAGTTATATGGTGCCCCTACAACTGTATAAAAAGTAAAAAACAACGATCCTACCAAAGCTAAATAAAGGAAAGCTCCCTTTTCATTGCCCATCGGTGGATAGAAAAAGGCTATTGTACATAATGCTAATGGAATAGTTCCAACTGCTATAAATGGAATTCTTCTTCCCCATCTTGTATTCACTTTATCAGATAAAAACCCAACCAAAGGATCTGTTATCATATCTACAAGTCTTGATATAACAAGTGCTAAAGATATTAATAATGGTGCCATAACAGGTTTTAGCCCTGAACTTTCTGGTGGTAAATAAAAGTATAATATCCATTGTGCAAAAATTTGATCTACTATTGCATAACTTACTCCTAATCCATAAAAAATTTGTATATTTAAAGGTATCCTCTTCTCCATTTTTCTCCCTCACTTTTCTTTTAATCTTTTATTATTATAGGTATTTTTCTATCCTCATAATAATTTTGCATTTTATATATAGTAGATGCTCTTTCATTAAATTCTATTAATTCTCTAGTTTCACTAGAAAAATTATCTTGAATATTTTTTAAAGAACTTATTATTTTTTTATTTTCATAACGTTTTAAATAGTTAAGATACTCTCTGCCTTTTTTGTTAAATCCCATTATTCTGACATATGAAATCTCTTTTTTTATATTTTCTGTAAGCTCTTTTGTTATCCCCAGCAAAATATGAATTAGAATTCTTTGAGTTCTTCCATAGGTAAAACGTCTGCTTTCTATCTCTTTATAAAAACTTTTAAAATCACTATTTTTGATAGCTGATTCATACAATCTATTTTCAAATCCATTTTCCATATCTTGAATATTTAAAAGATTATCTTTATTTCTAATAATTTCATATCTAATTAATGAATAATATTTTTCAAGATCAACTATTTTCTCTTTCTCTATCTCCTCTGTTAAAATATCATAACTTTCTTTAGGAAGATATTTTTTTATATTTTCTTTATTTTTTATCATTTGCCTAATCCCAGTGGCACTAGCTATATTTTCGTTAGCTTCTATACTGTGATAACTAACCTTTTCACGTAAAATTGTTACTGGCTCAATAGTTGAATTCCAATATTTTATTGCTTTTATATACTCTGCTCCCAATATATCATTAGAAAGTTTTATCTGTTCTTTGCCACTTATCTCCTTTAGAGCTTTTGAGTGTGCTGTTGGGTATGAATCTCCACTCTTTAAAAAATATCTTATTTTATCTTTAAAATCTTGACTTTCCTCCAATAGAGCAATCTTTTTTAGTTCCTCTATATTTGAAGTTTCAGATCCAAATACAACTTTACTACACTGAAGCTCATTCAATATCCCTATGGCTCCTTTAGCAAATATTTCAGCACTTTGGCACGAATAGAAGCTAGGTAGCTCCACAACTATATCCACTCCACTTTTTAAAGCTATTTCAGCCCGTTTCCAACGATTTATAATAGCTGGTTCACCTCTTTGAACAAAATCTCCACTCATTACAGCAATTTTTACACTTTCATTATCAATCTCATCTATCTTTTTTAAATGTAATCTATGCCCATTATGAAAGGGATTATATTCAACTATAACACCTACTGCTTTCATTTTCTCTCCTTTCCACGTATAACTACATAATATCAGTTGTTTACTTTCAAATCAATTATTATTTATGAAATTTTACTTGATTTTTCCATTTTTTAGTTTATAATTAGGTAAAACTAAATGTTTAAGGAGGATACAAATGCTTTTAGCAATAGATATTGGAAATACACATATAGTAACTGGACTTTTAGATGATAATGGAGAAGTACTTTTAACTTTTAGAGTAGCTTCCAATGATAAACTTACAGAAGATGAATATTTTGCATATTTAAGAAGTATCTCTGAATTTAACAAAATCGATATTAAAAATATTAAAGGAATTATAGTAGCTTCTGTTGTTCCAAACCTTATTACAATTTTTCAATTTTTAGGAAAAAAATATTTTCATATTGAGCCTATGATTGTAAGTCCTGATATAAAAATACCATTTACTTTTGCTCCAAATCTTAACCCTACTGGATTTGGTGCTGATAGAATAATAGATATAGTTCAATCATTAGATGATTTTCCAGATAAAAATTTAGTTGTTTTTGACTTTGGAAGTGCTACAACTTATGAAGTATTAGAAAAAAATGTATATGTTGGAGGAGGTATTCTCCCTGGAATAGAAATGTCTATAAACGCTCTTTTTGCAAATACTGCTAAATTACCTAAAGTTAAATTTAGTACTCCTGAATCTGTGCTTGGTAAAAATACAAACGAACAGATTCAAGCTGGTATCTTCTATGGTTATGCTGGGCAAATTAAACATATTATCAAAAAAATCAAAGAAGTTATTGATAATCCATTTATAGTAGCTACTGGAGGATTAGGAAAAATTCTTTCTGCTGAAATAGAAGAAATTGACGTTTATTCACCTGATCTAAGTATCAAAGGACTTTATACTCTTTATAATTATAATAAAAAATAATAAAAGAGGGAGTTTTAATCTCCCTCTCAATCCTATTTTATCAAATTTTTATTCTTTTTAATAAAATCTATTATTTTAAAATATTCTTCCATAGAAGCATCAATATACGCTTTTTGTCCTACATAGTTATTAGGATATAGTTTTTCAGCAGTTTCTTTATAAATATTAATTACCTCTGTTGGAACTTTTGAAACAGCTATATTTTTTTCCATTTCAGCTTTTGCAACACTATTTTTTTCTTCACTAACTTCTAAATTCTTAATAGTTTCTTTTTTTACTCTTTCAACTAATTCGTGATAATCTCTAATTTCATCTGGCAAAACTTGATATTGTTTTGCATAGTTTGCTCCATACATAACTGTTAATTTATGTTTTATTCTTTCAAATTCATTTGCAGGTATACCAGACTCTTTCCCCATTTTTTCTATTTTTAAATATGAATCTATTTGCCAATTTTTATATCTTATCTTTTCACTTCCATCTAAAGTTTGAGATGCTTTAGTTATAGCCTTTTCAACATCTTCTGGAACTTTTTCTCTTGCTCCAAATGCACTAATACTTAAAATTGCTACTCCTAGTAATATTAATTTTTTCATTTTGCCTCCCTATTATTTTGTTAAATTCCTATTATTTTTCTTTTATACTCCAAAGGACTCATACCTTCTAATTTTGCTTGAATTCTTTCATTATTATAGAACTCTATATAATTTTCTATCCTTTTACATATTTCATAACACGAAAGTTTTCCATTTAAAAGATATATTAGTTCTGTTTTTAGATGTCCAAAAAATATCTCTATCGGAACATTATCCCAACAGTTTCCTCTCCTAGACATAGACTGAACTATCCCTCTCTCCCTTAGCATATCACAATATTTTGTTTCTGTATACTGAAAACCTTGATCTGTATGTAAAATACAATTTTCAGCTAGTGGCATTTTAAATAGTTTTAACAAAGTTTTCTTTACAAGAGAAAAATCATTTTTTTCTGCTATATCATAAGCTATTATTTGATTGTTAAAAATATCTTTTACAGCATTCAAATATATTTTTCTATCTTTGATATTTATTTGAGTTATATCCATACAAAGTTTTTCTAAAGGACGTTTTGCATAAAATTCTCTATTTAAAACATTAGCAGTTATTCTCTCTGCCCAGCTTTTTCCTTTATAATTATGACTTCTAATTATTGATTTAGTTCCCAATTCTTTCATCAATCTATACACTCTTTTATGGTTAACTTTGAATGGAACTTCTTTATTTATATAAAGGCACATTCTTCTTACTCCGTATGTACCCCCACAATTATTATATATATTTTTTATCAAAATTTCTAAAATTTCATTTTCCAATTTTCTTTTACTTGGATATTCTTTTGATTTTTTCCACTTGTAGTAACCACTTCTTGAAACTCCTGCTATTTTGCAAAGAGTCACAACACTAATTTTATTTTTCAAATCATCTATTGCTAGATATTTATTTGCTCTAGTTGAAGAGCATAGAGCTTTTTTAAGTATTCATTTTCTATCTTTAAAATTTTATTCTCTTTTTTTAAACTTAATAATCTTTTTGATTTTTTACTTTTATACTGTTTTACCACTTTTTTGTCGTCAAATACCTTTTCTCCAAGTTGATTATATTTTTTTACCCAATTATGTATTTGTGTATCCGATTTTATGTCCAAACTTTTTGCTATACTTACTGCACTAATATTAGAACTCAAATATAATTTAACAGCTTTTAATTTTAATTCTTTCGTATATTTACTATATTTTTTCATAAAATCCACCTCCACAAAAAATAAAAATTATAATCTTAATATAATTATAATTTTTTTGTATAACTTTTTCAAATTTTTATACAAAAAAATCCCTGTCA
>JAUNAY010000077.1 GCA_030527385.1 Fusobacterium sp.
ATATGAAATTTTTTTCAATATTTTTGAAAAAAAAATCTAATTTAATGAAATTGAAAACAATGTTAATATAGAATATATCAATGTATTATAACAATAGTATAATGCATTTTATAGAAAAAAACTACTATAATATGAATTAAATGTGAGGAGGAAATACTATGACAGAAAAAGAATTTACTAAGAAATATTGTGATTCCTTTAGAAAAGAGGGAAAATTAAAAAACATTGGAGAAGCTAAAAAAAGATTGGATTTTTTCTTTGAAACTTTACAAGAAGCATTGGAAACAGATGGAAAAGTTATTTTCAAAGATTGGGGTAAATTTGAAATAGAGCAAAGAGAAGAAAGAATCTATGGAAATCCAAAGACTCAAGAAAGAATAGTAATTCCAGCAAAAAAAGTTTTTAAGTTTACAGTTGGTAAAAAGTTTGCAGATAAAATAAAAAACAGCTAGTGGTTTATTCCACTTTGCTGTTCTCAAATTTTGTTTTCAATTCGTCATATAACTTAAATAAAGTAGAAGCAGAGAAGATACCTACTGCCATAGCTCCAGCTATTATAAACGTCTGTATGCCCTTTTGAAGAGCTATGGGATAGTTTTTATCAAGGAGATTATACATAGTGTAATATATTCCACCTCCTGGAGCTAAGGGAATTAGGGCAGCTATTAATATAGTTGTAACTGGTGTAGATATCTTTCTAGCTACAATTTCAGAGTAGATTGCCATAACAAGAGTAGCTATAAAATAAGACAATCCCTCTGAAAACTTAAGTTCTTGTCCTAAAAGATATATTGCCCAACTTAAGCCTCCAGCTATACTTGTATGAAATAAATTTTTATTTTTTATATTAAACATAAGTCCAAATCCAAAGGTTGTAATTATTGCAGAAATAATTTGAAAAATCATTTTTTCTAAAGACATATTTTATACCCCTCCTAAATCTAAAAGCAGTTTTAAAGCTATTCCAGATCCAACAGCTATTGAAGTTCCAATCATCAATACCTCTCCTAATCTTGAAAATCCAGTAACTAAATCCCCAGAAAATAGATCTCTCATAGAGTTTATAAACGCTACTCCAGGAACTAATATCATTAAAGTAGAGATAATAGGGATTGAAACATCTGTTATAAAGCCATAACGCAGGAATATACAGGCTGTGGCTGATGATATAGCCCCACACAGCAGGTTAGTAAAGAAAATACCTAATTTTAATATATCTGTTATTTTAGAAGCTATTGCTATTAAGATTCCACATAAAAAAGCAGCTAAAAATTCGTGAAAATTTCCAGAAAACAGAAAAGTAAAAAATCCAGCTCCTAAACAGTTTCCAAGAATATTTATTTTAAAAGAATAAGGCTCTTCTTTTTCTATTTCTAAAAATATTTGTTCTAGTTCTTCACAATTATATTTTGATAGATTTTTTATTAGGGAATGAACTTGATATACTTTATCTAGGTTGGTACTTCTTGAATTTACTCTTTCAACAAGTGATATAACCTCTCCTTCTGAGTTTTTTAATGTTATAATAATACAAGTTAAAGTTGCAAAACATTGCGGAATAAGTCCATAATACTTTGCTATTTCACATACATAATTTTCTACTCTGTAAATTTCGGCACCATTTTGAAGAAGAATTTTTCCTGCTAAACAAGCAAGAGATAAAATTTTATATTCATTTTTTTTATTCATATTACAAATCTCCAAATTAAATTTATTATGTAGATTATAACATAAATTTTTAAAAATAAAATAGAGTATTTTTGAAATAAAAAAAGCTATGGAAATTAATCCATAGCTTTATATTTTGTTATTAGTATTTAGTAATTAAACTAATTTTTTTAATTCATCAGCAACAAATTCAACTTGTGGTCCAACAATAACTTGAACTGCTGTTTGACTTGGTTTTAGTACACCAGGTACATATTTTTTAATTTCTACATCTTTAACTATTGAGCTATCTTTAACTTCAAGTCTTAATCTTGTAGTACAGTTGTCAACAACTACGATATTTTCTTTTCCTCCTAATAATGGAAGTAAAATAGCAGCTAATTGAGCATTGTCAGAAGCTCCAGATGTTTCAACTGTATCTTCAACATCTTCATCTTCTCTTCCTGGAGTTTTGATATTGAATTTAGCAATAGCAACACTGAATATTAGATAGTAGATTACAAAGAATACTATTCCTAATACGATTAGCATAAATGGATTATTTGCATTTGGGTTACGTAGAGATAGGAAGAAATCTACAAATCCAGCAGAGAATCCAAATCCAGCCATCCAGTCAAATGTAGCTGCGATAAATACTGCAACCCCTGTTAAGATAGCGTGAATTAGGTATAATCCAGGTGCAACAAACATAAATGCAAATTCGATTGGTTCTGTAACTCCTGTAAAGAAGCTAGCAAATCCTGCTGCTAACATAATAGATTTGATTTTTTCTTTATTAGCTGGTTTTGCAGTTTTAACGAATGCTAAACAAGCTCCTAATAATCCAAACATCATAATAGCAAAGAATCCAGCTTGGTACATTCCTACGTGGTAAGCACCTTTAACTGCTTCAGGTAATCCTTCATAAGCTGCTGCTTGTGGTCCCCAGAATCTTCCAATATCGTTGATTCCAGCAACGTTAAACCAGAATACAGAGTTTAATGCGTGGTGTAATCCAACTGGAATTAATAATCTGTTGAAGAATCCGTAAAGTCCTGCTCCTATTGGTCCCATTTTAGCAATGCTGATACCAAATGCTACAAGTCCACTGTAAATAGCTGGCCATACATATAATAAAACAAATGAAGCAACGATTGCAACTACTGAAGTAATAATAGGAACTAATCTCTTTCCACTAAAGAATGAAAGGAATTTAGGTAGCTCAACTGTGTGGAATTTGTTGTATAATTCCCCTGCCATAACCCCGCATAAGATTCCAACAAATTGGTTATTGATTTTTCCAAATGCTGGAGAAACTTGATCAGCAGGTGTACCAGTTAATTGAGCAACTGCCCCACTAGAAAGTAAAGTAGTAACAACTTGGAATGCAACTAGCCCTGCTAGAGCTGCAGCTCCATTTTTGTCTTTAGAAAGTCCAAAAGCAACACCGATAGCAAATAATATAGGCATATTATCAATAATTGCAGCCCCTGCTTTAATTAAGAACGCTGCAAGTTGGCTGTTAGCTCCCCACCCAGTTGGGTCAAGCCAATATCCAATACCCATTAGAATAGCTGCTGCTGGTAGTACTGCTACTGGAACCATCAAAGCTTTTCCTATTTTTTGAAGATAAGTAAACATAGTTCTCCCTCCTTGAACTGTTTTATTAAATTTTTTTTAATTAATCATTGAAATAAAAGAAATTATATTTCAAATATATGCTAATTATAGCACAATAAAAAAATTTTTACTACTAAAAAATTAATTTTTTCGTTCTTTTTTCTAATTATTTTAACTGTTTATATACACAATAGTCTCTATATCTAAAATGACTTTTATATAAACTTCTCTAATACAAATTTTGTAATTTATAAGAAATATATTTTAAGCAAAGTAAGTTTTTGTTGAAATCAGTTTTTTTATAGTATCATACTCATTTTGTAGTTCAGATGATGAAACTATATCTCCACCAACATACATATCAGCTTCTTTTAAATATTTTTTAGCTTCTTCTTTTTCATCAAAAAGAGCATAGCACCAAGCAAGTTCAAATTCAACCCAACCTTTAAAGGCAGATTTTTCCAAAAGAGGTTTCAAAAGATTTAAAGCTTTTTCAATCTCTCCAGCTTTTCTATAACAAGTAGCTAATTGATAAGCTACCCAATCATCATTTGAATCCATAAATCTAGCTTTTTCAAAATATCTAATAGCTTCCTGTATTCTATTTAATCTGCTAAGAGAAAAAGCAACCTGTCCATTTATCCAAATATCATCTCTACCAAGTTCAATAGCCTTATTAAAATATTCTAAAGCTTTTTCATATTCTGTAACTGTCATTAGCTCCCAACCAATTTCAGAATACAACCATATGTCATTTCTTCCAGCTTTTTCAGCTTCAAAAAGATATTTTAAAGCTTCTTCTGAATTATTTTTTCTTCCATATAAGTACCCTAGCTGTGAGTTTACTACAGATTTATTGTAATCTTTATTAGTTGCAATAATCATATGTAGTCTTTGAATAGCTTCATCAATTCTTCCAAGAAAATCAAGACATTCAGATATTTCAATACTTAAAAATTTGTTATTTTTATCCAACTTTTCAGCTTCTAAAAAGTTTTTTAAAGCTTCTTCATAATTTTCAGCACCTTTAAATGCCAATCCTTTTTCAATTAATATCCAGCTGTCATCTCTACCTAATTCCATAGCTCTATTTAGATAAACCAAGGCATCTTCTGGAGTTCCAACCCTATTTAAACAAAAACCAATTTCAGAGTTTAACCAAATATCATCTCTACCAAGCTCTTTAGCTTTATTTAAAAATTCAAGCCCTTTTTCTAAATCAGCCATAGGATTGTTATATATCCAAGCTATTTCTGAAATAAGATAGATATTTTCAGGATCAACTTTAAAGCCTTTAAGATAATATTTAAGAGCTTTTTCATACTCCTCAAGTCCTTGATATGCCACTCCTATTCTTTCAAATATCCAGCCATCTTCTCTTCCCATTTTGACAGCTTTTTTAAATTCAAGAATAGCTTTTTTCAATTTTCCCATACCACTTAAACAAAATCCTAATTCAGAGTGTAACCAACTATCATCTCTACCTAAAGAAATAATAGTTTGTAAATGTTTATATCCGTTTTCATACTCACCTATATAATCATATGCCCAAGCAAGAATTGATTCACAAGAGAGAATATCATTACTATTTTTTGCTAAATCTCTAGCTTTTTTAAAGTATTCTAAAGCTTCATCATTTTTTTCTTCATCAAGTTTTTTATTTCCTAAATCGGAATAAACCAGCATTAAAAGAGTATCTCCGTCAGGTTCATTAGGATTTAACTCAAGACATTTTTCAAAATAATTTTTAGCTTTTTCTAAATATTCTGGATTTTCTCTAACTTTTTCAGAATAATAATAAGCATATCCTACACGGAAATTCCAAAGAGAATCATTTTCTCCCTCATCTTTTAAAGAAAGTAAAACTTCTAATCCTTTTTCACATTGATTATTGTTATTATATGCTCTTGCAAGTTTTCCAAGAATATTATAATCCAACTTATCTTTAGGTAAAGAGGTGATTAAATCAATAATTTTTTGATTTTTATTTTGTTTATTAAGTATTTCTAATTCTTTTTCTAAGTCATTTTTATTGACAAAAGATTGATATAAATCTTCATCATCAATATTTATCAATCTTTCTTTTAAGTTTTTATCTACTTCTTCATCTATATAGTGAGAATTTGTATAAGCATATCCTCTATCATTTTCTATATCATCTTTTAAAGTTAAAAATTCATAATCATTTGGTACAAGCTCTAGTCCTTTATCTATTGCATTAAAAGCTTCATCTAAAAGATTATATTTGTAGCAAAGTCTACCAAGTTGTAACCAACCCCAAGGATAATTTGGATCTACTTTTGTTCCAAGTCTGCTATATTCTAAAGCTTCATCAAATCTTCTAAGATAAACTAAAGCACAAGAATATCTATAACACCAAATTCCATTTTTTATTCCCTCATCTTTTACTTTAGCAAGTGTTCTTTCTGCTAACTCATAATATTCGTAGGTATCCATATTGATGTAAACATAAGCTCTCCAAAGTGCCACTTCTAAATCTTTATTCATTTCTTCATCACTATAATTATTTTCTTTTTGAATCTCTTCAAGCCATATTAAAATATCTTCTAAATATTCTGCTTCTTCAAATTTTTTAGCCCATTCTTTAGTAACAATTGTCATAAAAGCCTCCTAATAAATAATCTTATTCCATAAAATATATCTGCTTGGAATATCATCACATAACCAAACTTT
>JAUNAY010000078.1 GCA_030527385.1 Fusobacterium sp.
AAATATATAAAGAAGAAAAAATAGAATATGAAAAAAGTTTGTGAAATAGAAATAATTATATTTTATTTTTAGAAGAATTAAAAAAATAAAAAAGAGGTGGCATATGTTTAATAAAATAGATATGGAAAAATGGGAAAGAAAAGAGTACTTCTTCTATTATAAAAATTTGATAAAGGCTAAATATAATCTAAATATAGATATGGATATTACAGAGCTTTTAAAAAAAGTAAAATCTAAAAAAATGAGATTTTATCCAACTATGATATATGCAGTTATTAGAGGAGTAAATCAAAATAAAGAGTTTAGAATGAGCTATGATAAAGATGGAAATTTAGGATATTGGGATATTTGTCACCCATCATATACTATTTTTCATAATGATGATAAAACATTTTCAGATATTTGGAGCGAATATTCAGAAGATTTTTCTATTTTTTATAACAATGTAATTAATGATATGGAAAAGTATAAAAATATAAAAGGAATAAAAAGTAAAGAGGGAAAACCAGAAAATTTTTGTCCTATTTCAGCTATTCCTTGGTTAAGTTTTACAGGATATAGTAATGATACTTATAGTGAATCAAATATGTATTTTCCAGTAATAGCCTTTGGGAAATATTATGAAAAAGATAATAAAATTTTATTACCATTTTCAGTATTTGTAAATCACGCAGTAGCAGATGGTTATCATACTTGTAAATTGATTAATGATATACAAGATATAGTTAAAAATGTAGATGAATGGTTTAGATAAAAGTAGATGGTGAAAGGAAGAGTCCAATCACCATCTTTAATTTTACTTATTTTTTAATACAAAGAACATTATAGACACCATTAATAATATGTGTGCCTTCGATTTCGTGTTCAAATCCTGGGAATGATTTATCCCAAAGAGAAAGAGATTTTAGATATTTTATATATGGGCTGTTTTTATCACCAAAATTTTCTCCAGACATAAGCATAGGAATTCCAGGAGGATATGGAATTACAGAGTTAGCAGAAATTCTATTTTCAAGCTGATCGGCTGGAACAAGCTCTACATTGTTATCAACTATGTTGTTATATGCTTCTCTTGGCAACATATTTACTTTAGGTAGATTAGAATAAGCTTCATTTAAAACAGCTCCAGGATTATTTGCTTTAAGATAATTAAACATCTTATCTCCTAAATCGTGTAAACCTACATTTTCATATTCTTGAGGATAAGATAAAACTAAGTCTGGGAATATATCTTTTATAGGAGTATTATTGTCATAATGTTTTTTAAATGATAGAAGTACATTGACAAGAGTAGTCCATTTTCCCTCTGTTATTCCCATTGCAAATATAAACATAACTTGAAAATCGGTAGTTCTAGTTGGAATAATACCAAACTTTTCAAGATAAGCAGATACTAGAGTAGCAGGAACTCCATTTTGAGCTAATTCGCCACTATCTTCCATTCCAGGAGTTAAAATGCTAACTTTTATAGGATCGAGCATAGCCCAATTTTCAGGTAAGTTTTTAAATCCGTGCCACTTATCTTCTGGGTGCATTATCCAACAATCTTGTTCATTGATTAACAACTCTTTTGGTGCTTTTTCAAAATTAAAAACTTCTTTAGTTTTAGGATCTATCACTTTTTCAGCATTCCAAGGTTTAAAGAACCAATCTCCTTTAGAACTATACTCTTTGTATAATTTACCAATTTCTTGTCTAAATTCAACAGCTTCTTTTATTACTTCTTTTACAAGAGATTTTCCAGAATTTCCCTCCATCATAGCTGCCCCTATATCGTTAGATACAGCAAGAGAGTAAAGAGGAGAGGTTGTAGCGTGCATCATATAAGATTGATTAAATCTATCAAAATCAACAGGTTTCTTACCATTTCTTATATGAATAAAGGAAGCTTGAGACAGTGCATTTAATAGTTTATGAGTAGATTGTGTAGCAAATATTGTAGCTCCATCTCTTTTGTAATCTTCCAGATTTCCCCTCATAGCAAAATGATCTTTATACACTGGATAAAATCTAGCATAACCATACCAAGCTTCATCAAGATGAAGATAATCTACAAAAGGAGACAAAATTTCTTCTATTTTTTTAGTATTGTAAAGAACTCCGTCATAAGTACAGTTAGTAATTACAGCATATTTAGGATTTGATTTTACCATCTCTTTCATAGTACAAGGAAGAATAGGTCCAATAATTCCATATCTATTTCTAGTAGGAGTCATATATACAGGCTTTGCTCCTGTTATAATAAGTCCTTGTTCTATTGATTTATGGCAGTTTCTATCAATCAATGCAGTGTCCTTATCAGTAAGGCAACCTTGAATTACAGTTCTATTTGAACCAGAAGTACCAACTAAAACATTAAAACTCATATCAGCTCCAAAAATTCTAGCTATATTTTTTTCAGATTCTAAAAAAGCTCCAGTATGATCTAATAGAGATCCAATAGCAGTTCTTTCTATTCCTAAGTCGGTTCTAAACAAATTTTCTCCATAAAAATCAAAAAATTTTTTACCAATGGCAGTTTTTAAAAATCCGACACCGCCTTGATGTCCTGGAACAGCCCAAGAATATTCAGCAATTTTATTATAATTAAAGACTGCTTTTGCAAGAGGTGGAAGAAGATTGTCTCTATATAACTTTATCTCTTCAGAGATTCTTTCTCCCATAAAGTCTATATCATCTTGTAAAATCCAAAGATATTCATTGATATTGTTTAAAACATCAGAGTTTAAAGTTGGAGTGGTATCACTTTTTTCAGCTAATAAAAAAACAGGAACTCCCTCTTGTCTTTCGTGAAGAGTAGCAATTAGTTTTATAAGTTCTTCCTCTTTTTCTAAAGAACTTTGGCTCCAATCCACAAGCATACAATCAATGTCTTTGTTAATAGAGATTTCTTCTAAAGCTTCTTCGAAATTTTTAACTTTAATAATATTTATTCCTCTTTCAGTTAATTCAGCTTTTAAAAGAGATATTCTTTTAGATACAGGTGATTTTTCATCTGAAAAGCTATGTTGAATAATTAAAATATTGTATTTTGTTCCCTCTAAACTTTTCATATTTATTCCTCCTATAAATATTATTGTAATATATAAACTTAAAAATGTTTATATAATAGTTTTACAAAGTTTAAAATTAATTCCTTTAAAAAAAATAAAAAAAGGAAAGAAAATGTTTTTTAGAATAGTGTCAATATATGATAATAACAGAAAAAATCTAATAAAAAGGAGGAAATTATGGAAAAAAAACTTGGTGTTTTCTCACTAGCTGGTTTGGTTATCAGTGCTATGATAGGTGGAGGAATATATAATTTACCACAAAATATGGCACAGGGAGCATCTGTGGGAGCAGTGGGAGTGGCTTGGATTATTACAGGAATTGGAATGTATTTTTTAACGAATACATTTAGAGTCTTATCAATGGCAAGACCTGATGCAAAATCTGGTATATATATGTATGCTAGATTAGGATTTGGAAGATTTGTAGGATTTTTAATGGCGTGGGGATATTGGTTATCTTCAATTTTTGCCAATGTAGGATATGCAATTCTTCTTATGGATTCATTGAACTATTTTTTTCCGCCACATTTTAAAGGAGGAAACAATCTACTTTCAATAATTGGGGGATCACTTCTTATTTGGCTTATGTATTTTATGATAATGGCAGGTGTACGTCAAGCAGCAAGTATAAATATTATAGGGACAATAGCAAAATTAGTACCCATAGCAATTTTTATTATAGCGAGTTTATTTGTTTTTAAAGTTTCAATGTTTGAAACAAATTTTTGGGGACACGAAACGATAAAAGCTCTTGATGATACAAACTTAGGAGGAGTAGCTGGACAGATAAAAAGTACAATGTTAGTAACATTGTGGTCATTTATAGGAATTGAGGGAGCAGTAGTTATCTCTGATAGGGCAGAAAGTCAAAAAGCCGTAAGTAAAGCAACTTTAATAGGATTTTTATTGTGTTGGTTATCTTATACTGCAATTTCGATGTTACCTTTTGGATTATTATCTCAAGGAGAGTTAGCACAATTAGCTCCACCATCATCGTCAGTAATATTAGCAGATATAGTTGGAAATTGGGGAGAATGGTTTATGAATATAGGAGTTATTATAGCTCTATTAAGTTCTTGGTTAGTTTGGACAATGTTTTTAGCAGAAGTTCCATTTGCTTGTGCTAAAGATGGAACTTTTCCAAAAATATTTGCGAAAGAAAATAAAAATGGTGCTCCATCTTTTGCACTTTTGGTTTCAAGCATAGCTATGCAACTTACAATGGTATTAGTTTATTTTGCAAACAATGCTTGGAATGCAATGTTAAGTATTACAGGAGTTATGATCTTACCAGCATATATGGCATCAACTTTATATTTATGGAAAATTTCAAAGAGAGGAGATATTCCAAAAGATGTAGGAATAAAAGAAAAGACAGCATTGATAACGGGTATCGCAGGTAGTATATATGGTGCTTGGCTTATATATGCAGCAGGATTAAAATATTTGGTAATAGCAAGTATTTTATTTGCAATAGGTATTTTGATTTTTTATAAAGCACGTAAAGAAAACAAAGAAAAAACTGAAGAGATATTTAGTGAAAATGAAAAAATATTGGCAATAACTTTGGTTGTTATAGCGTTAATAGCTCTGTATTTATTAGTTACTAAAAAAGTAATAATCTAGTGAACTACTCCCCACCTAAAGAGGAGGGAGTCTTCTTGGATTTTTAAGATAAAATATTAAAGAAAAAGTTAGTAAGATTAATATATTTTACTAACTTTTTTATTTGAAAAAATGTATATAAATAGATAAAAAATATTTTGTTGTGTCATTTTAGTGTCAAAAATATGAATAAAAATTAAAGAAAAAGTTTCGTCTGATTGATAATAGTAAAAAAAATTATAGAGAATGATAAAATGTTTTTAACAAATTAACTAAAAAATATAAAACATTCACAAAATGAGAAAAATAATTACTTAATACAGTCACATAGAAATCATTATAAAAGGATATACTTACATACGTAGAAAAGAAAAGTTGTGAGAGTTGCTAATCTCTCATAATTTGTTTTCTCTCCAAAACAAACTACAAAAATATGAAATAACTCCCAGAATTTCATATTTTTGTAGTTAATTAAAAAAAGATACTAGGGGGTATTTTTATGAAAAAATCTTTATTATTAGTTGGAGCATTTCTGACAGTTGCCACAATGGCACAAGCTAAAGAGATAGTTCCTGCACCAGTTGTAGTAGAAGAAACACCAGTAGAAGTAATAGAAAAAGAAGTTATTGTTTATAGAGACAGAGAACCAGAGGGATTTAAACCAAATGGATATGTTGATTTACAATATAGATATTATGGTGAGGCTGAAGAGCTTAATGCCAAAAATAATGGTGTAGCAAACAATTATGGAAGAACTCAATTGTTGGGAAAAATAAATATGACAGAAAAACAAGCTTTAGAATATAGAGTAAGATCTTTTAATGATTGGAACTCTATTTCTAATAAAAAAAATGAAGGAAAAGACGGAACACAGACAAGACTTAGATATTACTATGATCACGGAAACTTAGGAGATTCAAAAGTTGATTTTACTTCAAGAATTGAATATAAAAAAGATACAGATGATATGCAAACATTAGGATATCAAGCTAGATTTAACGTAGCAGATTATTTATTTGATAATGATTATATAAAAACAACAAGCTTTACATTTGCACCAAAGTATAAATATAAATGGGCTTCAAATAGTTCTGATTATGA
>JAUNAY010000079.1 GCA_030527385.1 Fusobacterium sp.
AAAAAATTATGAAAGCTAAAGAAGCTGTTGGGCTTATTGGTAATGCTTATAAATACTAAAAAATTAGAGGGAGTTAATACTCCCTCTCTTTTATCCTCTAACTATATCAAATATTCTATCTTTCATCTCATCTCTATCTTCAAAAGAATAGATACCATCTTTAAAATATTTATCCAAATACGGATCTAAAATATTATTACAAAATGCCAAAGCATCTTCTGTTTCTTCAAATTCTGCTAGTTCATTCATATCTATATGGACTCTATCTGTTACAAGATCCTTTCTAAGCAATCTAAATATCTCTTCTAAATCTGCTTTATTATTTTTACTAACCTGTTTAATTTCAACTTTTCGATTTTTTATATTCTCTATTTTTTCTAGTAATTCCTCTTTAGTGATGATTTTTTCAATATATTTTTTTAAATTCTCATAAATATCTTTTGTTTTAAAAACTTCTAACTTTAACTCTTCAACTTCAATTCGATTTTCTTTCAAAAGATTTTCATTTAATTCACTTAAATTTTTTAAATTTGCAACTAGAAAATTTAAGTGTTCTGTCTTGTTTAAATCTTCCCCTAGTGTCCTTTCAAGCTCATTTAAAGTTATTAAAATTGTTTTTTGATTTAATACTAAGACACTTCTCATTAATTCTCTCATAAAAAATCACCTCAAGTATTATTGTATTAACTCTAATTTAATAATAACATATATTTTGTTTAAAAAATAGAGTATTTTTAATAACTCAACACAAAAAGAGGGATTCTAGCTCCCTCTTTGATTACTATATATCTATTTTTTATTATTTGAATTGTTTTAATAGCTCTCTATATTGTTTTGACATCAATTTTATCATACCTTTTTTAACAAATTGATACCACTTAAACTCCATTCCTTCCATTCCTCTAATAGAGTCTATAATCATTCTTTTTAAGAATTCATACTCTTCAAAACTTAACATAAGTTCTGTTTTATCTTTCGAATCTGCTATTTCTCTAACATAGCTAAAGAAGTCAGAAACATTTTGCCCTTGAGCACCTAACGGACTTGTTGCAAATTGTTTTTTTACTTCTTCCATAAATTTAGCTAAAAACTTTTTGCTATTTTTATCTAAATTTACTTTGTATTTTCTTTTTCCTTTTCCTATTCTTTGAATGTTGTTCATCATACCCATCATAGCAGACATATTATTCATTTCCATAGGATTCATCATATTTGGATTTACTCTTTGTGCTTTCATTTAATTTTTTTCCTCCCCGTTAATTTTTCCGATCACTTTTTCTATCTCTTCAAGAGATATAGCACCCATTCTTAATATTTTTGGCTCTTCACTCATATCTATTATAGTAGAGGCACTTCCTATTGGACACTCTCCACCATCAACAACTATATCAACTCTCTCTTTAAATTTTTTAGAAAGTTCAAGATAACTTTTTGGAGTAGCTTCCCCTGAAATATTAGCACTTGTTGTAGGCAACATTCCACCAGCACTTGAAATTATCTTTAAAGCTATCTCGTGTTCTGGCATTCTAACCCCAACAGTAGCCCCTCCTGAAACCATTATATCAGGTACATTCTCTTTTCTTTTCAAAATAATTGTAAGCCCTCCAGGCCAAAATTTTTTTATTAATTTTTCTATTTTCTCTCTATTTTTTTCACTTATATAAGCTATTTTCTCAATCTTTTCTATCTCACTAACCAATACTATTAATGGAGATTTAAAATTTCTCTCTTTAGCTTTATAAATATTTTTTATGGTTTCTTCTGACTCTATAATGCCTCCTACCCCATATACTGTATCAGTGGGATAGATTATTAACTTTCCTGCTCTCAAATATCTCTCTATCTCTTCATAATCAATATTTAAAGCATTATATTCTTTTTTATCCATATCAGCACCTTGTTTGAAAAATTATTTCTTGAAGTTTTTACCACCTCAAAGTATTAATAATTTTATCATATATATAAAGAAAAAGCTAGTAAAAAAACTACTAGCTTTTTCAGAAATTCTCTTATTCTTTTAATTATTTGTTTGTTCTTTTTCCTTCAACTTTTTCAAATAATTCAGAAACTGATTGATTGTTTACAATTCTGCTAATTGCTTCTGAGAATATTTCATCTACTGAAAGAACTGTTATTTTATCAAGTTTCTTTCTTTCTGGTAGAGCGATAGAGTCTGTAACTATTATTTCTTTTAAAGGTGATGCTGCTAGTCTTTCAATAGCTGGATCAGAGAATACAGCGTGTGAACAACAAGCATAAGCTTCTTTAGCTCCTCTTTCTATAATAGCAGCTGCTCCGTTTGTTATAGTTCCAGCTGTGTCGATCATATCATCTATAAATATAGCTGTTTTTCCTTGAACTTCTCCAATTAGGTTCATAACTTCTGACATATTTGGTTTTGGTCTTCTTTTATCGATGATAGCTATTTTACAATCTAACCATTCAGCAAGTTTTCTTGCTCTTTTTACTCCACCGATGTCTGGAGAAACAACTACAACGTCATCTCCATAAAGTCCTTTTTTCATAAAGTATTTTACCATTAATGGTAATGCTTGCATATGATCAACTGGGATATCAAAGAATCCTTGAATTTGATCAGCGTGTAAGTCCATAGTAACTATTCTACTTGCTCCTGCTGTTGTTAGTAAGTTTGCTACTAATTTAGAAGTGATTGGTTCTCTAGGACTTGATTTTCTATCTTGTCTAGCATAACCATAGTAAGGAATAATTACATTGATACTTTTTGCAGATGCTCTTTTTAGTGCATCTATAAATACTAATAATTCCATAAGGTTTTCATTTACAGGTTCAGATGTAGGTTGAACAACAAATACATCTCTTCCTCTTACTGTTTCGTCAATTTTAACGAAAACTTCCCCATCTTTAAATCTAACTACTTCAGCTTCTCCTAGTGGTAGTCCATAACAATCTGCTATTCTTCTAGCTAATTCCACGTTTGATGTTCCAGCAAAAATCTTAACATTTTCAGATTTTAACATTTTTTATTTCCTCCAGTCATTTTTAATGATTTGCTTACTTCTTGCCACAGCCAATGAGTTTTCAGGAACGTCTTTAGTTATAACAGATCCAGCTCCTACTAAAGAATTTTCCCCAATATTTACAGGAGCCACTAACATAGAGTCACTTCCTATAAATGAATTTTTTCCTATAACTGTTTTAAATTTATTTTTACCATCATAGTTACAAGTTATTGTTCCTGCTCCTATGTTAGTATCCTCTCCAACTTGAGCATCTCCTAAATATGTTAAATGCCCAGCTTTTACTCCTTTTTCAAGAGTAGATTTTTTTACTTCAACAAAGTTTCCAATATGCACTTTCTCTTTCAAATGAGATTTTGGTCTTAAATGAGCAAAAGGTCCCATAGTTACATAATCATCTATTTTACTTTCTTCAATTACTGAACTTTCTATTCTTATATTATTTCCAAGAACACTATCAATAATTCTAGTTGTTCCTATAATCTCACAATTTTCTCCTATTAATGTATTCCCTTGAAGTACAGCACCAGGATAAATCACTGTATCTTTTCCAACTTTTACATCTTCTTCAACGTAAGTTGCTTTTGGATCAATTAGTATCGCTCCATTTTCCATAAGTTCAAGATTTTTTCTTGCTCTTAATACTTCTGAAGCTTGTGCCAATTCAACTTTTGAATTAACTCCTAATATTTCCATATTATCTTCTAATACAAAACTTTGAACTTTTTTATCTTCTCCAACTTGTATTCCAATAACATCAGTTAGGTAATATTCACCTTTTTCGTTATTATTATTTATTTTTGATAATGCTTTAAACAACTCTTTGCTGTTAAAACAGTAAACTCCTGCATTTACCTCTTTTATTTTTTTAATCTCCTCATTAGCTTCTTTTTCTTCAACAATAGCTTTTACAAGTCCATTTTCTTTAACAATTCTTCCATATCCAAATGGATTTTCATAGATTGATGTAAGTATTGTTGTTACAGCTTTGCTCTCTTTATGAAAATTATATAAATTTCTTAAAGTTTCCTCTCTTAATAGTGGAGTATCTCCACAAAGAATCATAACATCTCCATCATAATCAGCAAGTTTTTCCTTTGCTTGTATTACTGCGTGTCCTGTTCCAAGTTGTTCAGTTTGCACAACATAGTCTGCCTCTTCTCCAACAACTTTTAAAACCTCTTCTTTTTTGTGTCCAAGTATTAAGATATTCTCTTCTGGTTCTAATCCATTTAAAACTTTTATTATTTTTGAAATCATTGGGATTCCATTAACTTTATGAATTACCTTAGGAAGTTCTGACTTCATTCTTGTTCCTTTTCCTGCGGCTAAAATTAAAGTTTTTAATTTCATAATTTCTCCTTTGATGTTAAGTCTGACTTAATTTTTACACTCTTTAAACATACTATTTAATTATACCATAGCTAACCTAGTATTTCAAGTTTAAGAAAAATCTTTTGATAATTTATCATATGCTTCATTTATCTCTTTCATTCTTTTTTCGTGATATGCCTTTTCCTCGTCAGAAGCATTTGTAAATTTATCTGGATGATGCTGTTTTACCAAGTCTCTATAAGCTTTTTTTATCTCCTCTTTTGTTGCATCTGAATTAACACCTAACACTTTATAATATTTTGTTTTATCCTCTGCATATCCAAATGGATTCCCACCATTTGAATTGCTATATGAATATCCTCCGCTTTGTTGTCCAGCTTTACGGAAAAATTCATCAAAATCCTCTGTTCTTTCAAACTTATAGTAATATGTTCTTTTCTTTGTTGACTGTGGTTCATTCTTATTCTTTATATAATTTAAAATAACTATAATTAAGATAACTGGCCAAAACAACACAAACATACTACCTAAAAACCATACTAACATAAATAGTATAAATAAAAATGGAATTGAAGCTACTGCCCTATTAAAACCAAATGTCATTCCTATAAATAGAAATATAAATAATATAAATACCAATGAAACGCTCTCTATCATCTTTTCTCCTTACTCTTTTAATATTAAAAATCAAAAATAGAAAGAAAAGAATCTCTTTTCCTTCTATTAAAAATCTTTAACACCTTCCAAGTTCAGATTTAAGTCTAGCTATAATATCAGCTATACTCTTATCTCTTGGATCTATTTCGTAGGCTATAATATACTCTTTTAAAGCTTTTTCTTTTTGTCCTATAACCTCATATTTTTTAGCAAAATCTAAATGTGCAGTATATATGTCCAAATCTAAAAATATAGCAAAATCGTAGCTATTGATAGCTTCTTTTATAAGTCCAGCTCTTGAATAAGAGTTTCCCAATAAAAAATAAACAAAAGATCTATCTGGATCTATTTCTAAAGCTATTTCATAATTTTCTATTGCCTTAGAATAATTTTCTTTTTCATAATAAAGATACCCTAAAAATGCAAAATTATCAGAACTCTCTGATTCAATTTTTACTATTTTCTCATATAATTTGATAGCTCCACTATAATCTTTTTTGTTATATAATACTATTGCTAATTCTTTTAATTTTTTTATATCTTGAGGATTTTCTAAAAGTGAAAATCTTAAAATTTCTTCTTCTTTTATAAGATCTTTGTTGCTATAATTTCTAAAAATTTCTGTTTTTAATAATTCTGCCCTCAACAACTTTTAATCCCCTCCTCGCAAAAAAGATTTGCTTTTATAGTATTATATCATAATTTTTTTGTTAATTGTAGAATTTCTTTATATACAGAGTAAAAAAGTAGCATTTTT
>JAUNAY010000080.1 GCA_030527385.1 Fusobacterium sp.
GGAGAAAATTTAATTAAAAGAATAGAGGAAAAAATAGATGCAGTTAAAAAATAAAAAAGCATTAGCTTTTATTGAAAATCTTTTAGAATCAGAAATGGTAAAAGATTTGGAGCTTTTTGATGATCAAGGAGTAAAAGTATCTACTCATACATATGATGTTTTAAAAATCTCGATAGATGAATTAAAAAGAGATTATAGAAGCTTTACAGAAGCAAAACAAAGAGTAGATTTTTTTGCAATGACTATTGGGATAATTATACACGATTTGAGTAAGGGGAGCATAAGAAAAACAGAGGAGAAGTTCTCACACTCGCAAATGATGTTAAAAAAGCCAGAATATATAACTAAAGAGGCTGATAGAGTTTTAAAAGAGGTAGAAGAAAAATTAGGTGTTGAAATAAATGATCCAATAAGAAAGAATATAATTCATATAGTTTTATCACATCACGGAAAATGGGGAAAAATTCAACCTAATAGTAAAGAAGCACATATAGTTCATAGAGCAGATATGTATTCAGCTAAATATCATAGAATAAATCCGATAGGAGCAGATAAGATATTAGAACTTATGGCTCAAGGAATGCAGTTAGAAGAGATAAGTATAAAATTAAATTGTACCCAAGGAGTTATAAAGGATAGATTAAAAAGAGCAAAGCAGGAGCTAAATTTTAAAAATACAAAACAGTTAATAAATTATTATAAAAAAAATAAAAAAATTCCAATAGGAGATAACTTTTTTATACAAAGAGTTAGAGAGACTGAAAAATTAAAAAGAATGGTTGATAGGAAAGGATTTAAAAATATTATGTTAGAAAATCCATTAATACCATATTTTAGAGATGAAGAAATTTTTAAAAGTCAAGAATTAGAAGAAGAAAAAATAAAGACAGAACCTAAGGGGAAAAAATAGAGGTGGAAAATGAGAGAGAGATTAGACATTCTCTTGGTAAAAAGAGGCTTTTTTGAAAATAAGGAAAAAGCTCAAAGAGCGATAATGGCAGGGCTAGTAATTGTTGATGAAAAAAAAATAGATAAGAGTGGAACACTTATAAAAATAGATAAAGAACCTGTGATTAGGATAAAGGGAGAAATGTCAAAATATGTGAGCAGGGGAGGATTGAAGCTTGAAAAGGCTGTAAAAGTTTTTGGATTAGATTTTCAAGATAAATTAATCCTTGATGTAGGAGCATCAACAGGTGGTTTTACAGATTGTTCACTTCAAAATGGAGCATCTTTTGTTTATGCAGTTGATGTCGGAACTAATCAACTAGATTGGAAATTAAGAAATGATAGCAGAGTAAAGTCTTTGGAGAATACGCATATAAAAGATTTAACAGAAGATAAGTTAGATAATAAAAAGGTAGATTATATAGTAATGGACGTTTCTTTTATATCTATTACTAAGGTAATTGAGCATTTAATAAAATTTTGCCATTCAAATACTAAACTTATGGCTCTTATAAAACCTCAATTTGAAACAGAAAAAGAGTTTATATCAAAAGGTGGAATAGTAAAAGATTCATTACACCATATAGAAGCTATAAAAAAAGTGATAGAAGCTGGAGAAGAGGTTGGATTTTATATAGAAAATTTAGATTTTTCACCTATAACAGGAACTAAAGGAAATGTTGAGTATATATCACTTTTTGGATTAAATAGAGAGGAAAAAAGAGATATTGATATAGAGAGTATAGTTAATAATGGTAAAAATTTAGGAGGGGCTGTATGAGAAAATTATTTAGAACAAAAATATTTGTGCTATTATTTTCCATCGTGATTTTTGTTAATTGTTTTTCAAATGGCGGAGAGGATAAAAACGGGTTCCTATCAAATATAAGGGAATTAAAAGAGTTATCTGATATTATGGACATAATTAATGAAAACTATGTAGGGGAAAAACAAGTTGATAAAAAAGAGTTAATGCAAGGAGCAATCAAAGGAATGATTGAAGCTCTTGATGATCCACACTCAAATTATTTTACTAAAACTGAGTTAGAAAGTTTTAAAGAGGATATAAAAGGAACTTATGTTGGAGTAGGAATGGTTGTTCAAAAAAGACCTAATGAGGCTTTAACTGTTGTTTCTCCAATAGAAGATGGACCAGCATTTAAAGCAGGAGTAAAACCTAAAGATAAGATTATAGCTATTGATGGAGAATCTGTTTATAAACTTACTAGTGAAGAGAGTGTAAAAAAATTAAAAGGTGAACCAAATACAAAAGTAAAAGTTACAGTGCTTAGAGATAAAGCGAAAGAGCCAAAAGATATTGAGATAACAAGAGCAGTAGTTGAGTTAAAATATGTAAAACAAAGAATGTTAGATAATAATATAGGATATTTAAGACTTACACAATTTGGAGAAAATGTATATCCAGATGTAAGAAAAGCTTTAGAAGAACTACAAAAAAATGGAATGAAAGGACTTATTTTTGATTTGAGAAGCAATCCTGGAGGGGCTTTAGATCAATCTATAAAAATAGCCTCAATGTTCTTAAAAGAGGGAAAAGTAGTAAGTGTAAAATCTAAAGATGGAAATGAACAAGTTTCTACTAGAGAAGGAAAATATTATGGAGATTTCCCATTAGTTGTTTTAATAAATGGAGGAAGTGCCTCAGCTTCTGAAATTGTATCTGGAGCAATAAAAGATAATAAAAGAGGAATACTTGTTGGAGAGAAAACTTTTGGTAAGGGAAGTGTTCAAACCCTAATACCTCTTCCAGATGGAGATGGAATGAAATTAACTATTGCTAAATATTATACTCCTAGTGGAATATGTATTCACGGAATAGGAATTGAGCCAGATGTAAAAGTTGAAGAAAAAGATGGTTATATGCTTTTTGATAGTATGGTAACTAATATTGATGAAAATGAAAGCAAAGAAAATAGAAAAGAGTTAATAAAAGAGTTTAAGGGAGAAGAGGCTGCAAAAGAATTTGAAAATCATAAGGATACTCAATTAGATACAGCAGTTGGAATTCTTAAAGGACTACTTATAAATAGTAATAATAAATAATAAAAAAGAAAGGTGAAAAAATGCTTTATATAGTTGCAACTCCAATAGGAAATCTTGAAGATATGACTTTGAGAGGAATTCGTATTTTAAAAGAGGTAAATTATATTTTTGCTGAAGATACAAGGGTAACAAAAAAACTTTTAAATCATTTTGAGATAGAGAATACAGTGTATAGATATGATGAGCATACAAAGATACATCAGATTGCAAATGTTATAAATCTATTAAAAGAGGGAAAAGATATAGCTCTAGTTACTGATGCAGGAACACCGTGCATATCTGATCCAGGATATGAACTAGTAGATGCTGCTCACAAAGAGGGAATAAAGGTTGTACCAATTCCAGGGGCAAGTGCTTTAACAGCTTCTGCTTCAGCAGCTGGGATAAGTATGAGAAGATTTTGTTTTGAAGGGTTTCTTCCTAAGAAAAAGGGAAGACAAACTCTTTTAAAATCGTTAGCTCAAGAGGAAAGAACAATAGTTATATATGAATCTCCATTTAGAATAGAAAAAACTTTAAGAGATATCGAAGAATTTATCGGTGTAAGAGAAGTAGTTATAGTAAGGGAGATTACTAAAATTTATGAAGAGATATTAAGAGGAACTACAACTGAACTAATTGAAAAACTAGCTAAGAACCCAATAAAAGGGGAGATAGTACTTTTAATAAAAGGACAGGAAGATTAAGGAGAAAAAATATGTCAATGACTAATATAAACTGGTATCCAGGGCATATGAAAAAAACAAAGGACTTGATAAAGGAGAATATGCAACTTATAGACATCGTTTTAGAAGTTGTAGATGCAAGAATACCTTTATCAAGTAAAAACCCAGATATATCAGTTTTTGCTAAAAATAAAAAAAGGGTAATTGTTTTAAATAAATCAGATCTTGTTGAAAAATCAGAGATACAATATTGGAAAAAATATTTTAAGGATAATAATTTTGCTGATGAAGTGTTAGAGATAAGTGCTGAAACAGGTTTTAATATAAAAGCTTTGTATAATATAATAGACAAGGTTTCAGCTGAAAAAAAAGAGAAACTTATGGCAAAAGGACTTAGAAAAGTAAATGTTCGTCTTATGGTTGCAGGAATACCAAATGTTGGAAAATCAAGATTGATAAATAGAATTGTTGGTAAAAATAGTGCTGGAGTAGGAAATAAACCAGGGTTTACGAAAGGAAAACAATGGATCAGAATAAAAGACGGATTAGAATTATTAGATACTCCAGGAATTTTATGGCCTAAGTTTGAAAGTGATGAAGTTGGACAAAACTTGGCAATTACAGGGGCAATAAGAGATGAGATTTTACCAATTGAGGATATTGCGTGTATTTTGATTGGGAAGATGATAAAATATGGTATGTGGGAAAGTTTAGCAAGTAGATATAAACTTGAACCAGAAGATAAAAGTGAGATTTTAGGTGAAATTCTTGAAAAAGTTGCTCTTAGAAATAAAATGTTTAATAAGGGTGAGAGTCTAAATATACAGCAAGCAGCTTATACAGTTTTAAGAGATTATAGAAATTGCAGATTAGGAAAATTTGGACTAGACAGATAGCTGGAGGAAATAATATGGAAAAATTAAACATTGACTTAAACACATTGGAAGAAACTCTAGTGTCATTTTTAAAAGATGAAGTTGAAAAAACAGGATTTAAAAAAGTAGTATTGGGTTTGTCTGGAGGAATAGATTCGGCTTTAGTAGCATTTTTAGCAGCTAAAGCTTTTGGAGCAGAAAATGTATTAGGTGTTATGATGCCTTATAAAAGCTCAAGCAAGGAGAGTATAGAGCACGCAAAATTAGTAGTAGAAGCTTCTGGAATTAGAAGTATTCAAGTAGAGATAACACCTATGGTAGAGCCTTATTTTCAAATGAATCCAGATATGAATAGTTTGAGAAGAGGAAATATGATGGCAAGACAAAGAATGAATATTCTTTTTGACAATGCTGCTAAAGAAAATGCTCTAGTATTAGGAACATCAAATAAAACAGAGATACTTTTAGGATACAGTACACAGTTTGGAGATTCAGCTTCAGCAGTAAATCCAATAGGAGATCTTTATAAGGCACACGTATGGAGCTTGTCAAAACATATAGGTGTACCACACGAATTAATAGAAAAAAAACCAAGTGCTGACTTATGGGAGGGACAAACTGATGAACAAGAGTTAGGTTTTTCATATAAGATGGCAGATGAAATACTATATAGATTAGTAGATGAGAGAATGACAGCAGAAGATGTAGTTGAAGAGGGATTTGCAAAAGAGATAGTTGAAAAAATTCAAAGAAAAATAAGATTTTCTCAATATAAAAGAAAGTTACCAGTTGTAGCTAAAATATCTAAAAGAACTTGGGGAATGGACTTTAGATACCCAAGAGATTGGGGAGTATAATATCTTATAAAAGGGGTGGTTTCAATGCCAACAAAAGATGAGCAACTACTAGAAGAATTAAACGAGTTTCAAAAGGAAAAAGAACGTATTAGAAATATTGTTGGGCAGATTGGTGGTACGAATAACTCGGAACATATGATAGTAAACTTTATTTTTATAATCTTGATAGTAGCTTTACTCATATTGGGGATAGTTTTACAAAAAATATCACTATTTTTGACATTGGAAGTAGCAGTTTTATTAGGAATTTTTAAGTTAGTTTGGATGTTTTATGAGGCTCAAAGAGCTAACCATTT
>JAUNAY010000081.1 GCA_030527385.1 Fusobacterium sp.
AATAAATATGATAGGTGGTAATTTCTTAGAAGTTTTAAAAATAATTTCCATTGTTTTTGCTTTCATCTTTGGAACTACAATATCTGGATACCTAGTTGAAGATAGAGAGTTTAACCTTAAAAGACGTTATGGTTATTCATCTATTATTCTTGGTGCTGGATTGTTACTACTCTATATTTTTGCATATGATAGCTGGATATTTTTCTACTATCTGCCTTTTATGATTGGTGTAGAAAATGGGCTTTTTGTATCATACAAAGGGGTTGTAGTTAGAACTTCACATATTACTGGAAGTCTTACAGATGCTGGAGTATATATTGGACATTATCTAAAAGGAAAGAAAGAGGACAAATGGAAAATATATTTTTGTGTATTTACTATTTTATCTTTTATGGCTGGTGGGTTCTTTGGAATAGAAGCTTACAATCTTTTTGATAGAGAAGCTTTTTTAATAGCTTCTTTTGGATACTTAATTGTAGGGCTAGAATATTTTGTTATAAGACAAAGATTTAGAAAAATAGCTGATTATCCAGACTCAAAACTATATTAAAAGGAGAAAATTATATGGAAAAACATATCGTTACAAAACAAGAAAAAGAAAGTTATTTAGAAAAATTCCCTGTTCTTTTGTGTGAAAATTCTTATGGGATTGATTACGATGATTATATCTCAATAAAGTGCAAAAAAATTATGGGGACTTGTACTTATAGAAATAGCAATAAATCTGATTTTTTAAATTGTAAAATTTTAAACAAATAAGCAAACTAAAAAGGAGAGAATCAAAATTTAAAATTCTCTCCTTTTGTTCTTTAATAAAGTATCGCTCCCAAAACTCCAGAGCCTATTATTAATGGAATTATTCCAACATTCCATTTTAATGATAGCAACATCGCTCCAGCAAATATAATATAACTTTTTGTATCTACAAAATTTTCAGGTTTTAAAAGTGACAAACCAGCTGCTAAAATAAGCCCCAATACTGCTGGACGAAGAGCTTTAAAAGCTCTTTCAACTACCAAAGAATTTTTAAATCTATGTAAAAACATTAGAATTAAAGCTAATACTATAAACGATGGCAATACTACTCCAAGCGTTGTAAACATAGAACCAAAAACATTTCCTGTAACCTTATATCCTATATATGTAGCTGAATTTATAGCAATAGGTCCAGGTGTAACTTGTGAAAGTGCCACTATCTCTGTAAATTCACCTGTTGTTATCCAACAAAATTCTTCAACTACATCTTTTTGTATCAATGAAAGTACTGTATAACCTCCACCAAAACTAAATAATCCTATTTTAAAAAATACCAAAAAAAGTTGTAAATAGATCATTATTTCTCCCTCTTATCTTTTTTAGAAAAATATATATTTCCCACAATCATTGTAATTATAATAACAGCAATAGGCGATAACGGCGTATATGCAACTAAAAATCCTACTCCTAAAGGAATAATAGCTTTTACTAAAGTCAATTTTGCACTTTTTGCCATTTTCACAACAGATATAAATATAAGTGCTACTGTTACTGGTTTTATTCCTTTAAATATAGCAATAAATACAGGTAAATTTCTAACAGATGAAAGTGTTGTCGCTAGAGCAAGAATCATTAAAAAAGAGGGCAAAATAGCACCTAAAGCTGCTACAACAGCTCCCATTTTCCCAACTATTTTTGTTCCTGTAATAATAGAAATATTTACAGCTAAAATTCCTGGAGTAGACTGGGCTATTGCCAAACTATCTACAAATTCATCATCATTTAACCAATTATTTTTATCTACCAATGCTTCTTTTATAAGGGGTACCATCGCATAACCTCCACCTATCGTAAAAGCACCTATTTTAAAAAATACTAAAAATAATTTAAAATAAATGTTATCTTTTTTCAAAATTTTACTTCCTTTCTTTTTATAATATTCATATCTTTTATAATAACCTATTTTCTAATTTTTATCTACTAAATTTTAACTAAAATTTCTCTAACTAAGAATATTTTTACTTTAACAAAAAAAGACTCAAACTTTAACATCTGAGTCTAACTATATTAATCTTGCAAATTTTGTACAAGTTTTTTAAATCCTAACTGATCAAAAAAATCTTTCTCTACTACTGATGGAATTTCTTTTTTAGCAATAGCTTTCACAATTTTTCTATCAAAAGGCATTTTTATTGCTACTTCAAACCCTTTATTCTTTAAATATTCTTCTATTTTTTGTGAAATCTCTTTAGAAAGATCATATTTATTTATAACAAAATATGGTTTTATTCTAAAACGCTCTATCAATTCCAAAACACGTTCTAAATCGTGTAGTCCAGAAAGTGTAGGTTCTGTAACAACAACTACTTTTTTTACCCCTGTTAAAGAACTTATAACATTACAAGCAACCCCTGGGGCTCCATCTAGTATAATATATTTTTTATTTTCCTCTTGAGCTAATTTTTTTGCTTTTTTTCTTACTTCTGCAACTAACTTACCAGAATTTTCCTCTCCAGGAAAAAGCCCAGCATAAATCATTTTCCCATATTTAGTATCAGAAGTAAAAATCTCTCCAGCTTCATTATCAATCATTTTTATAGCTCCAACTGGACAAACCCACTCACAAATACTACAACTTTCACATTTTTTAGGATTTTCAATAGCATTAAATCTACAAGCTTCATAGCATTTGCCACATTGAATACAAAGCTCTTTATTTAAACTAGCTTTTTTCATTCCAAAAAAACTTTCTTTTTTAGAATTTTTTACATCAAAAAGAATTTTAAGATTTGGAGCATCTACATCACAATCTCCAATTATCACATTTTTAAAATATGGAATTAATGAAGATGTAATGGTAGTTTTTCCTGTCCCACCTTTCCCTGAAATTACTACTATCTCATTAATTTCCATAACTTTTCACCCTCTTTAAAATATTTTCAAAATTTTCTCTATATTCTGGTAAAATATCTGCTATTATCTCCCCTTTAGAATAAGTTTCAGCTATCTTTCTATCAAAAGGAATTTGTCCTAATATTTCAATATTTTCATTATTACAATACTCTTCTATGATATTATCTTTATCCTCATATTTATTAATAACAACCCCAAAAGGAATCTTCATTTCTCTTAATAATTTGACTACAAGTTTCATATCACTAAGTCCAAAAGGAGAAGGTTCAACTACAATTATTGCAAAATCTGCTACCTCCACTGCTGAAACAGTAGTACAAGCTGTTCCTGGAGGACAATCAATTAAAAAATCTTTTTCATTTGTAGTTTTATATAGCTCTTTTATTATTTTTACTCCAGACATTTCACCAATATTTAATTTCCCATATTTATTTTGAGAATTAAAATACGTTTTTCCACTTAAAATTTTTCCAATCTCTCTTTTTTCCCAACTAATAGCTCCATTTTTACAAACTATTTCACAACCACCACAATCGTGACAAGCTTCTCCAAAAATAATCACACGATTTTTAGCTGGAATAATAGCATTAAATTTACAAAAATTTCCACACTCTCCACAAAGATTGCATTTTTGCATATCAACTTTTGGAAATCTCGTATATACAGAAATTTTCTCTAAAATATTTCCCTTTAAAAAAATATGTGAGTTTGGCTCTTCAATATCTGTATCAATCAGCAACATTTTTGATATAAATGCAAGACTTCCACTAACTGTCGTTTTTCCAGTTCCTCCCTTACCACTCAAAACCGCTATTTTCATACTGCACCTCACTATGCCATTCTTAACCCTTGAGGTTTAGATGAGAAATCAAATTTTTCTAATCTTTTTTCTCTATAATTTTCCATAACCTCATTTACTTTTTTTAATTCTCCTAACTTATAAACTGGTATATTAAACTCTTCTATCAATATAGCTGCTTTAGGTCCAATCTCACCAGCAATTATCTCTTTTACTCCTAAGTTTACAAGATTTTTTACTACTTTAAGCCCAGCTCCAGTTGCCTCATCTTTAGCTTCATTTTCAATTATTTCATAATTATTAGTAATACTATCTATCAATATAAAAAAACTAGCTCTTCCAAATCTTCTATCTACTTGTGAATTATAATTATTTTCTTCTAAACCTATTGCTATTTTCATACTTCCTCCCATTTTTTATAGAAAAGAGAGCTGAACATCAAGAATAATCTTGTTATTCAGCTCTGTCATTTCTGTTAAATCAATGTATTAACTATTATATTAATGTTCACATTTGTGATCTTCATCGTGATGATGATGTGCACAAGCTGATCCTTTAGAATATAAACTTCCTTGTAAGTAAATTCCTAAAACATCATCTATTTTTCCTGTTGCCCCTAATATTACTTGTCCACCATTTGCTTTTATTAAATCAATAGCTCTTTGTCCCATTCCACCAGTAATTACTACATTGATATTGTTAGCAGCTATAAATCTTGGGAATACTCCTGGTGCGTGTTCTGGAGCTTCTAAAATTTCTCTTTTAACTACGTTTCCATTTTCTATTGTATAAACTGCAAATTTTTCACAATGTCCAAAATGTTCTTCAACTGTTATCTCATCATTTGTTGGAAAACCTACTCTTAAAATTTCATTACTCATTAAAACCATCTCCTGTGTTTTTTAATTTTATTGCTTTTAGATGTAATAAACCATCTAATATTTTTTTTCTTCCTGAATTTAGCAGTCTTTGAACTGTTCCCCTAGATATTGCCATTACTTCAGCAGTTTCAATCTGACTTTTCCCTTCATAATCACAAAGTCTTATTGCTTCAAGTTCATCTATTTCAATATCTATTATTTCCATCTCTGATAATGGTATCCCAATAGGCTTAAATACTCTTTCATTTTCTAAGACTCTACAACATCTCTGTTTTTTACACCTTGGCATTTTTCCTCCCTAACTGCTATTATGTGCATATGCACATTTAAAGTATACTCCTCTTTATTTTTATTGTCAACTATTTTTTATAAAATTTGTGTTATATATAACTAAAGTTTTCTTTATTAAAACTTGAATATAATTGACTTTTTCTAAAACTTATGTTACTATGAAGTAAATTTTGTAAATCTTTTGGGGGAGAGATAATTACTTATATTTGAGGTGAAATTAAAAGTGTTATTAAGTTTTTTAGTTTTCATACTAACTTTTGCTTTTACACTATATGGAGTAGAATATGTTATGGATCCCTTTGGAAAATTTCTTTTTGTTAATCCTATTGAGATATTAGGTTCTCTTGCTTTCTCAATAGCTTACGTTACAGGAATTGCACCAAAAATAGCTCTATTTATAGCAGTTGCTTTTTTAGCTATTCCTGCTACTGTATTAGTAATAGTCTTAACTAGAAATATAAAAAGAAAGAGAAAAAACAAGTTTAAACTTTAATATAGTTACTAATGCTAAGGTTAAGTCCTTGGCATTTTTTATATTAACAAATATAAAAAGACTCAAGCCCTTCTTAGAACTTGAGTCATATAAGTTATTTTATTTTCTCATTGAAAAATCTGAAGAAATTACACATATCACGTGCTACATACTCCCAAGTATGTTCTTCACCTCTGCATAAATAACCTTTAAAATTACATTTTTTCTTTTTCATTCTGCCCATAACATCTATCCACTGTTGCAACATTAAATGATTTACTCTATCTTCTAATCCTACACTTGCATAAAAATACTTATCTTTTAATCTATTAAAATCTATTTTTTTTATC
>JAUNAY010000082.1:0-4840 GCA_030527385.1 Fusobacterium sp.
ATATTTATATTACCACAATTAACATTTTCTGTCAACAACTTTTTTTATTTTTTTACATTTTTTATTTTTTGCATATTTTCCAATAATTTCTACTATTCATTATAAGAATTAAAGATAATTTTAAATTCATATGTAAATTTATATATAAACAGTTATATCTTGAAATCATCTTATTTCTCTGTTAGAATTATTTTATAGATCAATTTAATTAGGAGTGCTTTATGAAAAAAATAGTTTTAATTTGTCCTGCTTGTCAGAAAAAAATGAAAATTTCTGATAAAACAGCAAAATATAAATGTCCACATTGTGGTGAAATATATAAATATACATTTTTTAAAAAAATATTTTATGATATAAGAGAAGTTTTGATTGGTATTGTTACAACATTAAAAGATATAAAATTCAATATTAAAAAAAGATATAATGATGCTAAAACAACTTACCAATATATGAGCCAACTTAAAAAAAATATGAAAAATGATCCCAACTGGTCAAATTATAGAAAGCAACAACAAGAGATGAAAGATGTTACACCTAAAAAATCTTTTAAAGATTTTTTCAAAAGAGGAAAATAATTATAAAAAGAAATAGCACTATATTTAGTGCTATTTCTTTATTTTTAATAATCTTTTGAATCAAAAGATAAAACTAGTTTATCTAATTTTGATTCAAGTTTTCTATATTTTATCCCTGCTGCATCTAACATCTTTTTTGAAGCTAAATCCGATTTTGTTCCTGAATATTTATCAGAAAGATATACTAACTCCTTTATTCCACTTTGAATTATAGCTTTACTACATTCGTGACACGGGAATAGTGCTACATATATTGTACAATCTTTTAAAGATTTTGTACTATTTAATATTGCATTTAATTCAGCGTGACATACAAATGGGTATTTAGTGTCTAAAAAATCTCCCTCTCTCTCCCAAGGAAACTCATCATCACTACACCCCTTAGGCAATCCATTATATCCCACTCCAACAATTCTCTTATCCGTATTAACTATACAAGCTCCAACTTGAGTATTTGGATCCTTACTTCTTTTTGCTGAAAGAAGAGCTATTCCCATAAAATATTCGTCCCACTCTATATAATCTTCTCTTTTCATTTTTTTACAGCTCCTTTCAAAATTATTTTATATTTTTAATATAACATACTTTTATCAAAATATTTTATTTTTTTTAATTTTTATTTGTCTTCTTTAAAATTTTAGAGTAAAATAGATTAAATCTATCAGGAGGTAAAAATATGAAAAAATTAATTCTAGTTTTTATGCTTATAATATCATCTTTAACTTTTGGAATTGTTGATTTCCCAGATATTAATTGGAAAGATAGTAAAAGCAAACTTGAACTTGTCTTTCCTACACTTGAAAAAGAGATTTCTATTGATCCAAATGTTCAAATTTACTCTTTTCCCAAACCTAATAATGGAATATCAAAATACTCTTTTCATTTTATAAATGATCAACTTTTTAAAATAGAAGTTTTATTTAATAAAGAGGTTGTTGGTAGAAATGAAGTAAAACAGATATATTTAGATACAGTAAAAAAAATGGGTAAAAATATTTCAACTAATCCTATAAACGAAAAATATGGTGATCTAACTTTAACTGGTAATTCAATGAAATTTGTTCCAGATATTTATACATTTGTATTTTTAAAAGGTGTTGACACTTTAGACAAAGATAAAAATATGATTGATTCTCAACTTATCCTTGAATATATTGATTCAACAACAGTTTTATCAAAAAAATAAAATAATTTATTTTGTAAAAGAAGCTATTTTTAGCTTCTTTTTTAATTTCTAATAAAAAAAGAGCATACTAAGACTAATCTTTTCTGCTCTTTAGATATAATAACTTTTTAACTCATTATTGAAGCTTCATTAAAACCCCTGCTATAACAAACATTGATCCAAACAAGAATAACCAACCTTGGAACTTAATTTGGAATTTTGCCCAAACTCCCCACTCAAGTCTAGCAATTCCTAATATAGCCATAAGAATTCCAGATGTTGGAACGATTAAGTTTGTAAATCCATCTCCTAATTGGAATGCTATTACAGCTACTTGTCTTGTAACTCCTACTAAGTCTGATAATGGTGCCATAATAGGCATTGTTAATGCTGCTTGACCTGACCCTGATACAACAAAGAAGTTAAACACAGATTGGAATATATACATTACCCACGCACACATTGTAGCTGGTAATCCACTTAATCCATTTGCAACCCAGTTAAGAACAGTGTTAAGTACGCTAGGAGTATCAGCATCTGCCCCTCCTAAAACTAGTACAATTCCCTTTGCCATTCCAACTACTAAAGCTGCTCCAATCAAATCCTCTGCACCTTTTCTAAAAGATGTAGCTATATCATTTATAGTCATATTATTTAATTTAAATATTACTCCAACAATACCTGCTGCTACACCCATAATAACAAATTGAGTTGCAATCTCTGGTAGATAATATCCAAACTTAACTACTCCATAAATTATCCACGCCATTCCAAAGAAAACTATTAAAAGTACTAATATATGTCCAAATTTAAACTCCATCTTTTCTTGATCTTCTGATTTAAACTCTTCTCTATAATATCTATCAGCTTCATATGAAATAGAACTAGTAGGATTCTCTTTTACTTTTTTAGCATATCTTAATGTATAAAAAATACCAAAACCTGTGAAGAATGTCCACATCACTATTCTAAATCCTGCTGCTGATAAAACTGGTATTCCAGCTACTCCTTGAGCTATGGCAACACTAAACGGATTCATCCAAGATGTTCCAAATCCAATTTGAGTTGAAACATAAGTAATTAAAATACCTGTAATTCCGTCATATCCCATTCCAATAACTATTGGTATAAGTACCATTGCAAATGGAATTGCCTCTTCTCCCATTCCAAATACTGCTCCTCCTAAAGAGAATACAAAGAAAACAATTGGAAGTAAGAGCCATTCTGATCCCTTCGTTTTTTTAATCAAAGCATATAAACCTGATTCTACCGCCTTAGTTTTTAAAATAATACCAAACGCTCCACCAGTAATAAGAATAAATGCTATTACCCCTACTGCTGTTCCCCATTTGTCTCCACTTACTATTCCTTCGAAAACATAGTTAGATACTCCAACCTCTCCACCTGGTTCAAAGAATTTTATTCCTTTAACTAATGGATCACCTTGTTCATCTAATTCATAAGCAAAACTTCCTGCCACAGGAACTGATCTTGTCTTTTCTGCCCCTGTTTCAGTAATATAAGTTACTTTTTCCATTTGGAATTTTCCTACTGGTACTGTATGTGTCAATATTGCTGCTAGTACTACTACAATAAATATTATTACATACGTATCTGGCATATTAAATTTTTTCTTCATTGCTACTCCCCCTAATTATTTTTCAATACTATTATTATACTTTATGTCTATAAAAAAATCAAATTTTTGTAAAAAAATACTTTTTTTATAAAACATTATGTAACTATATAAAATTTTTAATAAAAAAAATCACAGTCTGAAATCCAAACTGTGATAAAATTTTTTACAACATAAAATATCTTATAAATTTAATACACAGATAGCACTCCATTGAATTTTCAATGACAGTAACACAGATATTCTCTATGTTCCCAACAAAAAGATTTAGCACTCTTTTCATTTCGGCAAAATTCCCTTTCAAAATAACTCAACGTTTGCTAACTCATTACTTTTACTAATGTTTTTTGCTCCTCTATCATTATATACTGTTTTTAAGTTTGATTATACTTTACATACCAATAATTGTAAAATATAATTAATATATGTTTAATATTAAAATAATTTATTTTTATTTTTTAGAAGTTTACATAATAACCATATTCCTTAAATAAATCAACTACTTGACTTACATTTTCGCTTTTTACCAACACGTGATAATCTTCGCCTTTCAACATTAAACTTTTAAATCTTGTGTCTTTTGTTATAGTTGAAATCAAATCTCTATCATTTTTTAGTTTAAGCACTACAAACTCTGGATCAGCTTTGATAGCACTGCTTTTTTCCAATAGATCATCAAAAAAGTCGCTCCAATAACTGTTTAATTCTGTTGAAATTTTAGTTTTAAATTCATCTATTCTCTCTTGTAACTCTTTGCACCCTTTTATTCCACGTAAAAAACTTTCTCTTGTGAATTTATACTTATTTGGTGCTATCTTTTGAGCAACTCTTTCTAAAAACATAGTTTTTATTGGTAAATCTCCTATAACTGTAGCTATTAACCTATCTTCATCTAATAAAATTTCCCCCTCTTCTTTGATATGTGAGAAATCATATTTTTCTATTTTACCTAAACAATATTTTCCTAACTCTGTTATTTTTATATATTTTATTCCGTCAAATTTGCTCAAATATCCATTTTTTAGATATAATCTGTTATTAATAGACGGTAAATCATAATATAGCTCTAAAACTCCCAATACACCTAATATAAATAATACAGATTTTATAAATGGTACAACTACATAAAGAAGATATCTGTCATAATTTAATATTTTTGTTCTCTCATAATTTGCTTCATTGATATAAATATAATCATAAGCATCTTTAATATCTATAATCTCAATAAATTCATCTCTATATAAAATACTCTTTACAATATTATCTACACTTATAATTTTATCCATTGGAATCTCCTCAAGAATCTTCTTAATTGTAAAAAGTCCTCTTTTTATCTCTTCCTTAGATTTCCAAATGTTTTTTACACCCTTTAAATAGTTTAAATAAAGAGATGTATAATGATAATTTTCCTCTTGAATAGATTCCCCATTTAAAAAGTCTTGTACAATTCCTTTTATATTAGAG
>JAUNAY010000082.1:4850-5629 GCA_030527385.1 Fusobacterium sp.
AAAAATAATGCAATAGTTTCTGTTTTTAGAAAATCCAAATCTTTAGAATTTTCATAAAACTCATTTATATTGCAATATTTTTTCATATTAACTTTTGATTCCTTTAAAATCTTTCCACTGTTAGAAAGTACAACTCCACCTTGCTTATAAAAATCATAATATATACTTAGATTTTCAATAAGCTCCTTTTCATTATTATTTACTAAGCACTCCTCTATCTTATCTAAAGGTATCAAATCATACTCTTTTGGTTTTGGCATAAACTGTCTAATTACTCTTATCAAATCATAATCTAAATAAAAATATTCACCTTTTTTATTGTCTTTTTCAACTTTAAAAAACAGATACTCCTCTTTTAAATCTCTGTTTAAATCATAATTATTTTCTAATTTAAAATATTTTTCTCTATCTTTTTGAGATATAAAAACTTTTCCGTTCCATACTATTTCATTAAATATATTTTTTACATCTTCAGTCAGAGTTGAAAATACTGTACAAAATACCTCTTGTTTTAAATAAACTTGTTCTAACAACTCAAGAAAAGTTTGTTTATTACTATTTTCACAGATAAGTGATATTTCAAAAAGTCCTAAATTACTACCTATATATCCCTCTGCAATCCAATCTAAAAAATATTTATTATACAATTTAAACAAAACTTCTTTGGAGTAAAATTCGTTTAATGCCTCCCTAAATCTATCTTTACTTATTCCCATTTATCTCTCCTATAATTATTCTCCAAGTATAAATTCAATATCTTTTCCCTTATTTCTAATTCT
>JAUNAY010000083.1 GCA_030527385.1 Fusobacterium sp.
GTTTTTTTAAATCTATTTTAATTATCACTAAAGTTAAAATAAATAATAATATCTCCATTTTTTAATATTCGCTCCATTTTTTCTTTCCAGTTGTATCGTATTCTCCTACATCACCAATAGGTTTAAACCACAAATATACTCCATCTTCTTTTACTACTGAGTTTACTATTGGATTTTTAAAAGTAAATGTCATCTTACCACCATATTTTATAGCAGATTTTTTTGCCTCTTCATCTGTATTTCCACTTTTGCTTCCTCCAATCTCTATAATCCCATCTTTTAAATCAGATTCAGCTTTAGGATCTAAGTATGGTAATAAATTCTCCATAGCTTTTTTCAAGCTTTCTTCACTCTCTACTCCCTCTAAAGGAGATTTTTCATTTTCAATGTAATATAACTCTGAAGCTGTTCTAAGTGCTGTTAAAGTAGCTATTGCTTTAGCATCTTTTCCTTTAGCTAATTGTACTCTTACCTTTGGAACTACTATCGTTGACAATACTCCTACTAATGCCACAGCTATTACCATTTCAATCAAAGAAAATCCACCATTTTTCATATTTTTTACCTCCACTTTTTTAATTTTTCACTCTATTAAATTTGACATATTAAAAATAGGCAGATATATTGCTATAATTATTATGCTCAAAATTAACCCTAAAATTATTATTAAAAGAGGCTCTGCTAAAACAAGCATTTTTTTTATATCATTTTCTATTTTTTCCTCTTCTAATTTTGTTATTTGATCAAATATTTTTACAAGTTCTCCACTTTTTTCACCAACTACTATTAATTTTATATATTTATTAAGAAATAAATTGTTTTTTACTATTGATTCACTCAATTGTTTTCCCTCAAATAGATCTTTTTCCAGTATTTTTAAAAAAATTTCTTAATAATTTCAAAATATCCATTATTAGCATTCCCGAAGATAACATAATTGCTAAATTTTTTGAAAATTTTATAATGTAATTGCCTACTATAAATTTTTTTACTATTGGAACTTTTAAAATAAATCTATCAAATCTTTCTTTTAAAACTCTATTCTTTTTAATTTTTCTCAATACAAAAATTATTATTATTAATATACACATTAACAAAATCAAAATTATGTAGAATTTATTACTTATTTCTATTAAAATTCTCGTAATAAATGGAAGTTCTACTTTGCTGTCTTCAAATATTTTTATAAAATTTGGAAATATATATACCATCAAAAAAGTTATAATTATACTTGAAAAAATTAAAATTATAACTGGATAGAAAACAACTTCTTTTATCCTCTTCATCATTCCTATTTCTAATTCTAAATGTTCACAAATTTTCTTTAAATTTTCAACTAAGTTTCCAGAAATTTCCCCTAAGCTCACCATTCCTACATAAAAGTCTCCAAAAACTTTTTCATTCTTTCCAAAAGCTTCGCCTAATGTATCACCACTTAAAAGATCTTCCTTTATATCTGACAATATATTTTTAAAATATTTACTATATTGCTGTTCTTGAATTTCAAAGATTTTTATAATAGTGATCCCACTTTCTAACATAATAACTATCTCTTTAGTAAAACTTAAAATCTCACTCTTTGAAATTTTAAACTTCTTTGATATTTCATTTGCTTCTTTTAATCTCAACCTTTCTCTTCTTAATATTTTGCTTAATTCTCTTTTATCTTTAGCTCTGCATCTGCCTTTTTTTATCTTTCCCTCTCTATCATATGCTTTATACCTATACTCTTTCATTAACATTGCCTCAATAATTCATCTAAAGACGTTATTCCAGCTCCAGCTTTTTCTATTCCATCTTCTAAAAGTTTTTTCATTCCATTTTTTAATGCAACTTTTTCTATTTCTAATGCTGATTCTCCTTTATTTATCATATCTTTAATCTCCCTATTTGGAATAAATACTTCAAAAATAGCCACTCTGCCACTATATCCTGTCTGGTTACAATTAGGACAACCTTTCTCTTTATAAAAACTTAGATTTTCATATTTTTTTGAATCATAACCTAAAATTTTTATTTTTTCTTGCCAATATTCATCTTTAATTTTGCAGTAAGGACAAAGTCTCCTAACCAATCTTTGAGCAATTATACCAGAAAGAGAAGCTGAAATCATATATGGCTCAATTCCTATATTTACTAATCTATCAATCCCTCCTATTGAATCATTTGTATGTATAGTTGATAAAACCATATGCCCAGTTATTGAAGCTTTTACAGCGATCTCTGCTGTTTCGCTGTCCCTTATCTCCCCCACCATTAATATATCTGGATCTTGCCTTAAATATGCTCTTAACATAACTGCAAATGTTCTTCCAATTTCATTTTTACTTTGAACTTGATTTATTCCCTCGATCTCATATTCAACTGGATCTTCTACTGTTAAAATATTTTCTTTTCCTGTATTTAACATCTTTAAAATACTATACATAGTACTTGTTTTCCCTGATCCAGTTGGACCACTAATTAAAAATATTCCATTTCTTTTGCTTAATTGAATCTTTATTTTCTCTAAATCTTTTTTATTTATTTCTAACTTTTCAAGATCAAAATCTATTATATTTTGATTTAAAATTCTTATTACACATTTTTCTCCGTGAATTGTCGGTATTATAGAAACTCTAAAATCTATTTTTTTCTCATCAAGGTTTAACTCAAATCTTCCATCTTGTGGCATTCTTCTCTCTACAATATCTAAATTTGCCATTATTTTTATTCTTGAAATTATATATTGTGAACTATTTTCTCCTCTTATTTTTCCTATATCTAATAAAATCCCATCTATTCTATATCTAATTTTTATATATTCCTTATAAGTTTCAAAGTGAATGTCACTTGCTTTTTTCTCTATTGCATTTTTCAATATTATATTAACTATTTTTACTATAATAGAGCTCTCATCTTTTAACGAATCCTGCTTCTTATCAAAAAATCTATTTTTTACAATATTTTGATTTTTTTCTATCTCCTTAAATAAAAATTCCATATTAAGATTATTATCTTCTAAATCTTTAATTTTTGATTTTATCATATCAGTTCTCATCTCTTTGTATTATGGTAAAACTATTTGGAAAATTAAAATTTGAGAGTTGAACATATCTATAATAAGTTCTTGCTCCTAAAATTATTTTTACTCTTATTATCTCTCTATTTTCACTACATAAGATTGTAAAAATAGAGATAAAAATTATTAGACAAATTAAAATTTTCATCTATTCTACCCTCCATTTGTTACTATCAAAATTAAAATGTTTATGATATAGCATTAAATTTTGATATGTCCATTTTTTATCACTGATATTTTTGTACACATTTATCTTTAAAAATTGTATTTTCTGAAATCCATAAAAAGATATTCTATATTTAACTACATCATCATAACCAAAAATATAAAAACTAAAAGACGGGGTTATATTTCCATTTTTTGTTATTTTTATCTCTAACTCCTCCACTTTTTCATTATCGAAAATAGAAGAATATTTTAATTTCTGTGGTAAAGTTTCTATTTTTTTTACTTTATTAATTAAGTAAAAAACTGTTACTCTTTTTTTAGAATGCTCTATTTTTATTTTAAAATTAGTTTCTTCATCAAAAGCTTCCGCAGTATATTCAGAAAAAATATTCAAAATTATATTTTTAGCTTGTTGTATATCACGTTTTTCTTGAAGTTTTCTATAACCAAAAATACTTAAATAACTTATTCCTAAAATTAACATTAAAGACAAAATAATTTCTACATAAGAAAATCCACTATTTTTTTTCATATTCCCTCTTTGCTTTTTTTATTAACTTTTCTAATATATGATACAATGTTTTTTTTAGCTTAAAAAGGGGGTGAGCAAGACAAAGTTGTGTTTTTAAATTTTAGTGAGACTTACAAATTCATTTTTTTAAATTTTTTTAACTAGCAGAAAAACAATTATAATGTTAAAATAAATTTGAACATATTATTTTAACTTTGGAGAAAAGATGAACGAGAAAAATATTAATATTTTAAGAAGAGCATTTCTTGTAGCTATTGCTGTGGCTATTTCAATTCAAGTATGTAATTTTTTTAACTTATCCCATTTTTATGCTGCTATTGGAGCTTTAAATGTATCTGACATAAATGATTCTAAAACACGAAAACAAGCTTATGATAGAGTTATAACTACTGTTTTTGGTGGAACTATTGCCTGTCTTATATGTCTATTGGGGTTTCAAGAAAATCTTGTTATGTATATATTTGGGCTATGTGTTGTATGTTGTTTTAATGAAATGGTTGTTAAGGTTCCATCTGCTGTTGGTTGTATAGCTTTTACATACATTATGTTAAATGTAGATCCTACAAAAACTCCCATTGGTTATCTATTAGAAAGAGTTATAGGAACATTTGCTGGAGTAGCTATTATCTCACTTGTAATAACGTTGCATAATTATCTTTTTAACAAAGCTGAAATGAAGAAAAAAGTTCCACCTACCCCTAAAGGAGATTTAAAAAAATTATTTTTAAAAGGATTAGAACCAGGACTTGCAGTAATTCTAGGTTTGTCTCTTGTTCAATTTATAAATCACTTTTTTGATCCTGAATATATTACAAACTATACTTTATATTATTGTGCTTTAGCAATTGTAGTTCCCTTTCGTCTTGAATGGTCTGAACTTCTACTTAGAACTAAAGAAAGATTTTTAAGCACTGTATTTGGTGGAATTGTAGCATTTATTATATATTTTTCAGGATTTAGAGGTACGCTTTGGTGTGCTATTGGAATTATATTAGTTATAATAATCACAGAAATATTTGTAAAAGTTCCAGCTTCTCTTGGAGGTATTGTTTTTATGTTCATTATGGTAAATATGAAAAGACCAGGATTAACACCTATGATTTATTATACTAATAGGGTGTATGGAACAGCTGTTGGAGTTATTACAATTATACTATTTTCATTTATTTTTAATAAAGTAGTTGAAAAGTATAAACTTAAAGGTGTAAAATTAAAAAGACCTAAAATAAAAAACTTTAATTTATCTAGGAGGAAAAAATGATTTTTGATACTTTAAAAAACATTAAAAACTACAAAGGAATATCTGCTAATCTTGACAAAGCAATTGAGAGTATTGCAAAAGGGGAGTATTTAACAGCTCCTGCAGGAGTTACAAATATAGACGGAACAGAAGTTTTTTTCAATGTTCAAGAAAATGTAATTCCAAAAAATCTTGAAGATGCAAACTTTGAAATTCACAAAAAATATATTGATATTCAACTTATTATTGATGGACAAGAAAATTTCGGATATGCTACTTTAGAAAATGTTTCACCTAAAAATGAATTTAGCCCAGAAAAAGATTTTCAAGCATTAAATGGAGATGTAGAAGTTACTTACACAATGAAATCTGATAGATTTATTCTTTTCTTTCCAGAAGAACCACATATGCCTTGCTTAAAATCAGGAAATACTGAAAAAATTAAAAAAGTTGTTTATAAAATTAAATTCTAATAAAATTGTCCCTCTCTTTAAAAGGTGAGGGACAATTTTTTAAATTAATAGTATTTTTTCTTTAATACTACCAATTAAATACTATTTTCTATATATTTT
>JAUNAY010000084.1 GCA_030527385.1 Fusobacterium sp.
ATAGTTATACTATGCTTAATGATAAAATTAGAGGAGAAGCTAGGGATACTTTTTTAGATGATCTACCTATTCAACTTCCTTTTAACATAGGTTTAGAGACAAGATTGATAGATAAAAATCTATCTCTTTTTAATGTTAATGCTCAAATGCCTATTTTTGTACCTGCCACTTGGTTTTTATACAGTGCAAGACAAAAAGGAGAGGATATTTCAAATCTTACAAGAGATTTAACTGAAAAAATGATAAAACTACAAACCATTGGACAATATTACTATATTTTAGCTTTAGAATCTGAACAGGAGCATTTAAAAAAAGAGTTAGAGTCTGCTAAAGAATTTAATAAAAACGCTAAAATTGCCCTAGAAGTAGAGGCTATTCTTCCTTGGGAATATGAGGGTAGTGAACAAATTGTTCAAATGAAAGAGTATGCTTTAAAACAAAACGCTAGAGACTTACAAATGGCAAAAATTTCTCTTATGAATAATTTAGATATGTATCCATTATTAGATTTTCAACTTGAAAAACCAAATTATAAAAATGAAGAAACAATTCCTCAATTAGAAGAGGTTATCTATGAAGCTCTTAAAAACAGTGAATTGATACAAATTAGAGAAAATGCTGAAGATGTTAGTAAAGATATAACAAAAATAGCTATTAGTAATTTTTTACCGAAAATCATTATCAGTGGAGGATATTTCAATACAAGTAATTCAACTCTTACTGATCCAGATTTCTTTATGGGAACTTTAGGTGGAATGTTTTCTATATTTAATGGTTTTCAAAACATAAATGAATATAAAAAAGCTAGAAAAAATCAAGAAATTGCCTTTATAAAAAGAGAACAGGAGATAATGAAAGTTATTTACCAAACTGTAAATGCTTATAACTCTTTAGAAAGTAGCAAAGAAGAAAGAGATATAGCAATTAAAAATTTTGAAGTAAACACAGGTAGATTCAATCAGAAAAAATTAGAAAAAGAAACTGATTCCATAGATAATTGGGAATATCTAAAAAGTGTAGCTGAGTATGAAAAAGCTCTAAGTTTAAAAGAAAAAACTGAATATAAATATAGAGTTTCTCTAGCTACTTTAAATATGTTAATAGGAAAAGATATTTTTGCTAAAGGAGAAAATAAAAATGAAAAAAATAAATAGTAAAATTATAATAGCAATAACTACTTTGCTATTGATTACAAGTTGCAATAAATCAAAAGAGATTCAAGAAATTATTCGTCCAGTAAAAGTTGTTACTGCTGGAGGATATTTAAGTTCTCAAAATATGACTTTTTCAGGAATTACAGTCCCTAGCAAAGAAACTATACTTTCTTTTAAAGTAGCTGGACCAATAGCAAATATTAATTTAACTCAAGGACAAAAAGTCAAAAAAAATGAAGTGATTGCTCAAATGGATACTCGTGATTATAAGATTAATCTTGAGGTGTACAAGAAAAAATATGAAGCTGCTAAGGCTGCTAGTGATAACGCAACTTTTCAATATAATAGAGCTGAAAAAATGTATAAAGGTGGAGCTATGTCTAAGAAAAATTTTGATATGATTACAGCCCAAAAAAAGGCAGCTCTATCAATGTTAAAAGAAGCTGAACAGGGTGTAGCTAATGCTACTAATAAAATCAAAGATACTGAATTAAAAGCTCCATATGATGGATATATTTCTAAAAAATTTGTAGATGCTGGAAGTGTTGTTAATGCTGGAACTCCAGTGGCTGTAATTACAGCTGAAGGAGCCCCAGAAATCAATATCAGTGTTGCTGGAAAAGATATTGAATTTTTAGAAAAAACAAAAGAAGCTATCTTTATTCCCAATGACTCTCCTGAAAAAAGCTACAAATTAAAATTAAAAGAGATTGGAAAAAATCCAGAATTTGCAAAAATAACTTATCCAACAGTTTTTGAAATACAAGACAATGTTGATATTAGAGTAGGTAGCAGTGGAAAAGTTATTATAAACTTTCCTGAAGATATAAAACAAGAAATCTATATTCCTGTAACTGCTCTTTTTGAAGATAACGGCAGCAAAGTATTTATCTATGAAAATGGTGTAGCAGTTGCTAAGAATGTTAAAATTGGAAATTTAAAAAATGATGGAAAAATTCAAATCATTGAAGGTTTAAAAAGAGATGATAAAGTTATTACTGCTGGAGTTAATAATATTATTGATGGAGAAAAAGTAAAGCTTCTTCCTGAACCTAGTAAAACAAATGTTGGAAAATTGATGTAGAGGTGAGGGAAAATGAATATAATTGATTATTCTATAAAAAATAGAGTGGTAACTATCTATCTTACTGTTATTTTAATCGTTGGTGGAATTTTTTCTTATATAAAACTTGGAAAGTTGGAAGATCCCGAATTTAGAGTAAAAGAAGCTATTGTTTTAACTTTATATCCTGGAGCTAATCCTCACCAAGTTGAGCTTGAGGTCACTGATGAAATAGAAAGTGCTTTACAACAAGTTGGAAATACTGAATATATTGAAAGTATTTCTAAAGCTGGATATTCAGAAGTTAAGATTAAGTTAAAGGAATCTTTAAAAGCAGAAGTTATAGATCAATATTGGGATAACGTTAGAAAAAAAGTAAATGATGTTAAAAGCAAACTTCCTGCTGGAGCTTTACCGCCTATTGTAATGGATGACTATGGAGATGTCTATGGTATGTTCTTTGCTGTTACAAGTGACGGATACTCAGAAGAAGAATTAAATAATTATGTAACATATATCAAAAGAGAGCTTCAAGGACTCTCTGGTGTTTCTAAGACAACAGTTTATGGAAAGGTAGATACAGCAGTAGAAGTTCTTATTGATAGAGAAAAAGTAGCTGCTTTGGGAATAAATGAAAAATTAATACTTGCTTCTTTTTTATCACAAAATCTTCCAGCATATAGTAGTTCTATGGAGCACGGAGATTTAAAAATTAGGGTAAATATAAATGAAGGCTTTAATAGTTTAGAAGATATAGGAAATTTAGTTATTTTCTCTAAAGATAAGTTAAGAGGTGGAGAAGAAGTAGTACTTCTTAAAGATATTGCCACTATACAAAAATCTCAAGTATCTCCAATCAGAAATAAAATGAGATATAATGGTAAAAAGGCTATGGGGCTTATGCTCTCTCCTGAAACTGGAACAAATGTTATTGATACTGGAAAACAAATTGAAGAAAAATTAAAAGAGATAAAAGGAAATCTTCCTAAGGGAATAGAAATTGAAAAAATATATTATCAACCTGAGCTTGTTACTACTGCTATTAGTCAATTTGTAAATAACCTTATAGCTTCTGTTGTTGTTGTTGTTGGAGTGCTTTTATTCACAATGGGAATGAGAAGTGGACTTATTATTGGTAGTGGTCTTATTCTTTCAATCTTGGGAACTTTAATCTATATGTTAGCAGTTAAAATGGATATGCAAAGAGTTTCTCTTGGTTCCTTTATAATTGCTATGGGAATGCTTGTTGATAATGCCATAGTTATTGTTGATGGTATTCTTACGGGTATGGAAAATGGAGAAGAAAGATATGAAGCTCTTACAAAAACTGCTAAAAAAACAGCTATTCCCCTTCTTGGAGCCACTGTTATAGCCGTGATGGCATTCTTGCCTATGTACTTAATGCCTACTGATGCTGGAGAATATATTTCAAGCCTATTTTGGATAATGGCTGTATCTTTAGGTTTGAGTTGGATCCTTGCTCTTACTCAAATTCCTGTTTTTTGTGATCTATATTTAAAAGTTAAGAAGAGAGAAGAAAAAGGTAAAAAAGAAAAATTTTTTGAATTTTGTCATAAATTTTTAGAGAAAGTATTAGCACATCGAGTTTTATCACTTGGAATAGTAATTGGTGCTTTTGCATTTTCTATGTTACTATTTACAAGACTACCTATTACATTCTTTCCAGATTCTGATAAAAAGGGATTTGTAGTAAATCTTTGGCTTCCTGAGGGAACATCTTTAACAAAAACTGATGAAATTAGTAAAATAGTTGAACAAGAAATTTTAAAAGATGAAAATGTAACTGTGGCTACTGGAGCTATCGGTGGTTCTCCATCAAGATACTATGTTGCTACTATTCCAGAACTCCCTAACGAAAGCTTCTCACAAATTATTGTGGCTGTAAAAGATCTTGAAAGTGTAAATAGAGTTGGAAAAAATATTAAAAAATTTGTAAGTGAAAATATTCCTGATGCCAGAGTAGAAATTAGAAAATATGTAAATGGAATTCCAACTAGATATCCTGTTGAACTTAGAATTTCAGGAGCTGATCCATATATTTTAAGAGAACTTTCAAAAAATGTTATGGATATTATGAGAAAAACTCCTAATACAGAAAATATTCAAACAGACTGGAAAAATAAAGTGCTAACTTGGGCTCCTAAATTTGCTCAAAATGTTGAAAGAAAAAATATAATCTCTCCTATGGATATAGCAAACTCTCTAAGTAAAGCAACTGATGGAGTAACTATCGGAAAATATAAAGAGGGTACAGAACTTATGCCAATAGTTATTAGAGAAAAATCTGGTGGGCAACAAATTGATGTAAATAGTATTGGACAAATTCCTGTTTGGGGACTTGGAATAAAAAATTTACCTCTTAATAAGATTATTGAAAAAGAAGAACTTAAATGGGAAGATCCAGAAATTCATAGAAGAAATAGAGTTAGAACAATCACTGTTCAATGTGATGTAAAAGAGGGACATACTGCTGAAAGTGTTAGAAAAATTATAGCAAAAGAGATAGAAAAATTAGATCTTCCTGCTAATTATAAATTTGAATGGGGTGGAGAGTACTATGAACAAAATAAAAATGTCTCTGCTGTATTATCTTCTGTTCCATTACAAGCTATTATAATGTTCTCTATCTGTGTGTTCTTATTTGCTAGTTTAAGAGATCCATTTATAATCTTTGTTATTCTACCTCTATCATTTATAGGTATTGCTCCTGGATTGTTTATTTCTGGTCGTTCATTCGGATTTATGTCTATAATAGGAGCTATTAGTTTGAGTGGAATGATGATTAAAAACTCTATTGTTCTTATTGATGAGATAAAATATGAGATAAACGTTGAAAAAAAAGATCCATATATTGCTGTTATTGATTCTGCTGTAAGTAGAATTCGTCCTGTCTCTATGGCATCTGTAACAACTATATTTGGTATGTTGCCTCTTGTCTTTGATCCACTTTATGGAGATATGGCTATTACAATAGTATTTGGACTTACTGCATCAACTATGCTTACTTTATTTGTTGTTCCTCTTCTATATGCTATGCTTTATAAAATTGAAAAGAAACAAAATAAACAATAAAAATTACATAATGATTAAAAATAATATATTAAAATTTTATTTTGTCACAAAATTGTCACAATAGAATGGTATATATTAATCATAAAATCTTTCCCCAAGATATTTTATAGATAAAAGGGTTTGCAATTTCGGTTGCAAACCCTTTTTGATTTCTAAGGAAATTATAAATTGACTTTATATAAAAATTTTTTAATATTTTATAT
>JAUNAY010000001.1 GCA_030527385.1 Fusobacterium sp.
CCTTACCATACTTGGACTATAATTATAATAAATCTCTTTTCCCAATAAAGTATTAAACTTTAAAAGTGAATCTAGTTTTGGATCTCTCTCCCAAAGTCCTAATTTTCTAAACTTATCTCCATTTTTTTCATCATAACTAAATCCTATATTATTTTCTTTTTCAAAAAATTCAAAACCAAAATCTTCAGCTCTTGATTGAGTATCACTTAGGGTAGATCCTGGATCCATATCATATAAATAATTATAATATCCACCAATTTTATATCTTGCATTATCTTTATACAATGATACTTGAGAGAATAAATCGTTATCTATATTACTTCCATAATCAATATCATCTATATCATCATATACCATCCAAGCATATGCCTCTTTATCGTCTGTTAATTTTAATCTTGTTTTTAATGTAATATCTTTATTTTCTCCAAGTTCTTTCAAATCAGAATCCATAGAGAAAAATGTCATTGTAGAATCTAACTTCGGTCTTTTTACTTTATTGTTATAGAAAAAACTATTTCCCTCATAATCAGTGATGATGTCATCTAGTTTAGGAATCATATTGTAAGTAGCATTTGTAGTATTAAAATATAATCTTCCCTTTTCTCCTGTATATTCGTGTGTATAGTTCACTCTATATCTTTTATGTTTTTCTTCATACTCTACATCTGATTTTTTATCTTCTGGTTTATCTGATTTTGACCAAACTAATGCGTCATCTATATTAAGTTTGGCAGTTCCTAATTTATCAGTTGTGTACCAGTTTTCCCATCTTCCTATTAAAAGTCCCATTTGATCTGCAAATTTTGGAGCAAATCCACCTTTAAATTTGCTATCTTTATCTCCATATAAAGCTCCCCAAGCAACTTGCCAACCGTAATAATCCTTAGTTGTCCACTCTGGGAACAATGGTACCTCTGATCCCTCTCTAATATTTAACCTATACCAAGGTAATGAAAACGGAAATATATCACTATCTCCCATATAAAAATCACTACCTTTTAATGTCAACTGTTTGTCTGGCTCTACTATTATCTCTTTAGAAAGGAAATGGTATCCAGCCTTGTTGGGATCCCCAGTTTCTGCCACATTATAATCAGTTGTTATCCACCCATTATTTATAAAAAGTTTTCCATTGTTATAATCAAAAACTTTTCCTCCAAAATATATTTTATCATTTGGAGCTTCTCCACCTGTAATTTTTCCAATTTCTAAATACCCAAAGTTATTATAAAAAACACCTTGAGTTCCATCAAGAGAGACATCTCCATCAGTTGATTCTATTTTTAAAGTTCCTGTTGGTTGTTCAACTTGAGCTATTAAATTATCTTTTAAATAAGCTCTATTATTCTCTTTGTCTCTTCTTAAATTAAATACTTTTAATTTTAAATTTCCATATTTTACATTAACACCATTTTGAGAAGTAACTGTATCAGTAAGAAGATCTAATTCTACTTCATCAGCTCCCCCAATTATTCTATCATCTTTCGTATTAAATTCGCCTGTTGGAACCGTGGTTATTCCTAGTGCTACTAAAGAAACTACAATAAAAGATGCGATTATCAATAACTTTCTCTTCATCTACAATCCTTCTCCTTAAATAATCAGTAAATACTCAGTTAAATAATTATATCACAATTGATGTTAAAATAAAATAATTGTATAAATTTTATCTAAAAAAATAATAGACAAAAAAGCTGTTGCTTAAAAAACAACAGCTTTATCCTCTCCTAATAAGTTAATTTTTCAATTATCTCTTCTTTAGGTCTCAGTCCTACCACTTCTTTAACTCTTACTCCATTATCAAAGACAACCATAGTGGGGATACTCTTTATTCCAAACTGTCCTGCAAGACTAGGATTTTCATCAACATTTAGCTTATATATCTTTGTGTCTAATATATCAGATACTTCTTCAAGAATGGGAATCAATAGTTTACAAGGACCACACCATTCTGCCCAAAAGTTCACAATTACTCTTCCTTTGCCTTCTATTACTTCCTGTTGAAAAGTAACTTCATTCAAGTTTATTAAACCACTCACCAGTTTTCCTCCTTTTATGGAATGTTCCTTTTTTTCTAAAAATAATATACAATCTCTATCATTGTACAAATATATTTAAAAAAAATCAAGCTTTTTATGAATATAATTTTCTCATAATGATGTTTTTATCTTCAGTTTCTCTTACTCCTTTAATAAGAGTTATTCCTTTTGACACATCACCTATTAAGATTGCTCCCTTTAATTTATTATTATCAAAGTACAATTTTTTATATAATTTTTTTGTAGTATCTATCTCTTGAACAAACTCACTTTTCTCTCCAATGTTTCCAATAGCTCCTACAGATATTAATTTTATATTCATTCCATCAAAATTTAGTGGTTGTATTTGCTCTTTATATTGTGCTTCTCCTTCACAAGCATTTATACCAGCAGTTTTTCCTTGTTCCATAGCCACTTGCCAAAGTCCGATTACTTTTCCATTATATTCTGCCACATCTCCACAAGCATAAATATCTTTTACTGAAGTTTCCATTTTTTCATTTACAACTATTCCTCTACCAACAGTTAGTCCCATACTTTGAGCTAACTCTTTATTTGGAGATATTCCAGCACTTATAATAACTAAATCAGCAGGAATGTTTTGTCCATCTTTTAACGATACAGATGCCACTTTTCCATTACCTTCAATAGAATTTACTACTGCACCTTTATAAATTTTTACTCCAGCTTCTTCAATAGCTTTCTCTAATATCTCTGATCCCTCTTCATCTAGTTGTTTAGGTAAAATTCTTTCCATCATTTCTATTACTGATGTTTCTATTCCTAATAATTTTAATCCCCACGCTGCTTCAAGTCCAAGAACTCCTCCACCTATAACCACTGCATTTTTACAATTTTTTGCAAACTCTTTAACTTTTTCTGTATCTTCCATATTTCTTATTACAAATACACCATCTATATCTGCATTTTTAATTGGAGGAACAAAACATTTAGCTCCAGTAGCCAAGATAAGTTTATCATAATCTCTTGTCTCTCCATTTGAAAGCGTAGCTTTTTTATTATTAGTATCCACAGAAACAACTTTTACACCTGCTGTCAATTTTATATTTTTTTCTTCATACCAAGAGTCTTTTTTTATTTTTAATCTATCCATTCCCATATCTTCACAAAGATATTCAGTTAATTTTGTTCTATAATATGGTACACAACTTTCCTCTCCAATAATCTCGATATCAGCAGATTTGTTCTTTCCTCTTGCTCCATCTCCTGCTGAAACTGCTGCAACTCCACTACCTATTATTAAGATTTTCTCTTTTTTTCCTTCACTTAATTCTTCTGTATTCTCTTTTATTTCCACAACTTCAAACAGATCTTTTCCTACTCCACAAACTGGACAAGTATCTGGACATTCACCATATGGGAATACCTCATCACACACTGTACATCTCCATACTTTTCCAGAAAGTTTTTTTTCTGCTTTTTCCTCTTCAACTTTTTTAGGTTGTGACTTTACCTCTGTAAAATATTCACTTCCCACATTACATATAGGGCATACTTCTGGAGCGTGTTCCCCTTCACATTCTATACCACAAATACTACAAACCCATTTTTTCATTCTTTTTCCTCCGTCCACTAATTAAAATCATTTTTTTATCTTTATTATATACTAGAAAGATCAACTATTTCCTTTTATATTTTTATTTTCTTTTTTCCCTTTCCTCTTTTTCTCTTTCAGCTTGCGATTTATTTACATAGAATGGTTCTAAAGTATATAAATTATCATCTGCTAAATCCATTGAAATTTGTGCAGTTACTCCAGCTCTTGGGATAGAGTTTGCTTTAGAATATATTACATAATCATTTTCTAAAATCTCATCTATAAGTTTGGCATTAACTACTGCTCCATCTCCTATAAATGTAACTTTTTTACCTTTAAATTCAGGAAGAATCTCCCTTAATTCTCCATCTTTATATTCAAATTCTCTAACTAATTTGTTTTCTACATATCTATATTTTGAAAAATATACTCTTTCTTTTCTAGCATCTATCAATGGAACTATGATTCCATCTCTTTCCTCTCCCATAGTTGCTAACACATCTAATTCATTTACTCCAACTATTGGTTTTTTTAATGAATAAGCTAATCCTTTTGCTATTGCTGTTCCTATTCTAATTCCTGTAAAAGATCCTGGTCCTATTGTAACAGCTATTCTATCTACATCTTTTATTGTTAACCCCGATAATTTAAAAAGAGAATCCACTGCATTCATAATAACATTTGAGTGATTTACCTTAACATAAAGATTTATCTCTCCTATTATCCCTATTTTATCATCATAAAGAGCTACACTCCCTATTTTATTAGCTGTATCAATAGCTAAAACAAACATATTTTAACATCTCCTCTTCTTTTTTTGCATTTCCTACATATCTAACTTCAACTTCTCTATCCTCTTCATTATGATGATAAAGTTTTATCTCTATATACTCCTTAGGAAGTTCACTTTCTATTATATCTGCCCATTCAATCAAAACTATTCCACCATTATTTAGATAATCTTCATATCCAACTTCATATATCTCCTCTGCTTCTCCTAAACGATACACATCAAAATGATATAATGGTAATCTTCCTGAAAAATATTCTAACACATAGTTAAAAGTTGGACTTTTTATACTTTCTGAAACTCCAAGCTTTTTAGCAAAAGTTTTAGTAAAAGTTGTTTTTCCTGTTCCTAAATCTCCTATTAAAGCTATTGTAGTATTTTCTTGAGAATAGTCTGCCAATTTTTCAGCTAAAGCATTTAATTCACTAAATGTTAGTATCTTTCTCATCATTTCCTCCATCTTTAAATTGGATTTTCTTTACTATGTTAGTTGTAGATTTTCCCTCTACAAAAGAAAGAATTCTTACTTCTCCACCATTTTTTTCTACTGTTGCTGTTTCTGGCAGTTTATCCTTGTCATAATCTCCACCTTTTACGTGAATTGACGGCTTTAATTTTTCCAATGTTTCAATAGGTGTTAACTCTTCAAATATAACTGTAAAATCGACAGCTTTTAATCCTGATAGCATCTCTGCTCTATCTATCTCATTATTTATAGGTCTTCCCTCTCCTTTTAATTGTCTTACAGAACTATCCGAATTAACTCCAACTATTAAAATATCTCCTTGCTTTTTAGCCTCATTTAAGTATCTTAAATGTCCTACGTGTAAAATATCAAAACAACCATTTGTAAAAACAACTTTTTTACCTTGTAATTTTAATTCTTCTATTAATTTTGCTGCTGTTTCTTTACTTAAAATCATTTTTTACCTCCATTTTATAAAGTTCTTCTATAAAATCAAAAATTATTTCTGCTGTCATTCCCCAAATAATCTCATCTTTATAGTTATAAAAATATACTTTTCTTGAATTTCCACTCCAAGAATTATAATATCTTTTAGGCAAATTATAATCTTTAGCTGAAAATTCTGGAATATTTTTCACTCCTATTCTCTCTATTTTAGGTTTGTTCTCCTTAAAAAATTTTAAAGGGACAACCACTAATTTTTCTACCTCTTCCCTATTAAAATTCAATTCCTCTACGGATAAAATATTCAAATAACCAACATAGATATCCAGCAACATTCCCGAATTATTAATCAAAGTTCCATATTTTCCCAAAAGTTCTATTTTTTCTCTATCGACTCCCAACTCTTCAGAAGTTTCTCTTATTGCTGTTTCAGCAGATGTTTTATCAGATTTTTCAAATTTTCCTCCAGGAAAAGAGATCTCTCCTCCCTGTCTTATATTCAAAGATCTTTTTTCAAAAATTATGCACTCTTCCCCACCTAATTTAACTAAAGCTATTAACACACCTGCATTTATATATCTATCTTTTCCTATAATTCTAAAACTATCCTTTTTTAAAACTTCTGTCAACTTTTGCTTCATTTATAAGAATACACCTCAATGAAATTATACCATTTTCCACAAAAAGAGCAACTTAATTTTATTTGGTTATAATTTTAGAACATCTGATCTTTTTTAAATAAAAAAAGAAGAAACAGGTTTCCCCATCTCTTCTTGTAAATCTCTATTATTTTGTACCAAATATTCTATCTCCACAATCTCCAAGTCCTGGATAAATATATCCCTCATTTGTTAGTCCTTGATCTATTTTAGCTGTATAAATAGCTACATCAGGGTGTTTTTGAAGAAGTTTTGCTATTCCTTCTGGAGCTGATACAAGACACATAAATATTATATCTTTAACTCCTTGTGATTTTAAATAATCTATTGCATAAACTGCTGATCCTCCAGTTGCTAACATTGGATCTACCACAATAACTTTTCTTGAAGTTATATCCACAGGTAGTTTACAATAGTAGTAAACTGGTTCTAATGTCTCTTCGTTTCTATAAACTCCAATGTGTCCTACTTTTGCTGTTGGTATTAGATCTAATATACCGTCCATCATTCCTAAACCAGCTCTTAAAATAGGTACTATTGCTAATCTATCTTGAAGTTCATATCCTGTTGTTGCCATTAATGGAGTTGTTACTTCTACTTCGTTCAATTTTAAACTTTTTGTTGCTTCATATGTCATAAGTTTTGCTATCTCATTTAAGTTTTCTCTAAAAGATTTTGTATCAGTTCCATTGCTTCTTAATATTGTTAGTTTGTGTTGAATCAATGGGTGATTAATTTCTATTACTGCCATATTTTGCCTCCTACTTTCCCATATTTTTTCTCGTAATATTATAACAGATATTTTAAATTTTTCCAAATAAAAATAGTTTCAAATTTTAAGTTAAAAAAAACAGGACTTTAAAGTCCTGTTTAATACTACTATTATTTGTTGATGTTGTATCTTTTGTTGAATTTGTCAACTCTTCCTGCAGCATCAATAAATTTAGCTTTTCCAGTATAGAATGGGTGGCATTTTGAACATACTGCTACTTTAAGTTCAGTTCCTTTAGCATAAGTTGATCTTGTTTCAAATTTTTCCCCACAAGTGCACTCTACAGTAACAACATTGTATTGAGGATGAATATTTTTTTTCATTGATTTTTCACCTTCCTAACAAAAATTTTCTTAATATCACAAGAGATTTTATCATAAATATATAACTTTTGCAAGTTTTTTTTAATATAACTTCCCCTTTTTTTATTAAAAAAATAAATTATAATTGTAAATTTTAGCAATTTAGGTTAATATAATGTAGAGGATTATTAGTTGGAGGAATTGTGAAAAAGAAATTTTATGCTTACTTTTTAGAAACAGAAAATATAAACGGAATTTGTGAAAATTGGGACGAATGTAAATCTTTAGTTCACGGAAAAAAAGCTCGTTACAAATCTTTTTCCTCACTTGAAGAAGCAAAAGATTGGTTAACTCAAGGAGCTAAATATGAAAAAAAGCTCTCTGATCAACTTTTTAAAACAAAAATTGAAATAGAAAAATTAAAAAGTCTGCTTACAGAAGGAATATATTTTGACTCTGGAACTGGAAGAGGAATAGGAGTAGAAGTCAGAGTTACTGATCTATCTGGAAAATCTCTTCTACACGAAAGCCGTTTAAAATTTAAGATTAATGAATTTGGAAATCTTCACTTAGGACACGATAGGACTAACAATTATGGAGAACTTGTTGGACTATTTTTAGCTTTAGATATAGCTATGAAAAGAGGAGAAAAACATATTTTTGGCGATAGTAATTTAGTGATATTCTTTTGGTCTAAAGGAATATATCGTAAAGAAAACTTAAATGAAAAAACAATTTTTTTAATTGAAAAAGTTATAGAAAAAAGAAAAGAGTTTGAAAAAATCGGTGGAAAAATAGAATATATTTCTGGTGACGTGAATCCAGCAGATTTAGGATTCCACAAATAATATTAGGAGGAGTTTATGGAAACTTTTACACTTTTTAGTACTGAACATTTTTGGTTTATTGGAGGAGGATTCTTAGGAATATTAGCACTTACAATGCTTTCAGCATTTCTTCCTAAATATAAATTTGCTCAATTTACTGCTGTTGTTATTTTTATTATAAAATTAGCAGAACTTTCTTATAGACACATATATAATGGAGAACCTATTACAGCACTTTTGCCTCTACATATGTGTAATTTAACTTTAATATTTGCTATACTCACAATGCTAACTAAGTCACAAAGTATGTTTCAGCTTACTTATTATTGGTGCTTAGGAGCTTTATTTGCAGTGATTACACCAGATATAAAATTCTCTTTTCCACACCCTTTAACTTTGAGTTTTTATATCACACATTTTTATTTAATATTTGCTGCAATATATGGAATTTTATTTTTTAATTTCAAACCTACTTTTAAAGGTTGGATTAACTCTTTTATTATTTTGAATATTTGTGCTTTTATAATTTTTTTCATCAATCAAAAACTTGGTACAAACTATCTTTATGTCAATAGAATTCCTAGTTTTTCATCTCCTTTAGATTATTTTGGAGCGTGGCCTTACTATATAATAATTGTTGAAATTATATATCTTATTTTGACATATGGTATCTACTATCCATTTAGAAGAAAAACTTATAAATATTCAACTAAATACTTTTAAAATAAGAACTGGTATAAATTTTTTAGTTAATTTATACCAGTTCTTTTTATTTACTAACTTTTATATCAATTCTTTTTTACTAATCTTTTAAATATTTTTCAAACCAGTTAGTCATCTCTTCTAATCTTCTAACTCTATGTCTAGGTTTTCCACTTCTTGAAAGTTCGTGATTTTCTCCTCTAAACATACAAAGTCTTGCTTCAACTCCGTGATATTTTAATGAAGTGAACATTTGTATTCCTTCTGCTAACCAGCATCTATAATCCTCTTCTGAATGAATAAATAGAGTAGGTGTCTTAACTCTATCTGCATATTTCATAGGAGAGTGCCACCATAATTTATCGTGTTCTACCCAAGGACTTGAAGCATTTTGATCAGCATTAAAATAATATCCTATATCTGTTGTTCCAAATTTAGAGATCCAGTTAGCTATACTTCTTTGAGAAGCTGCACATCTAAATCTATCTGTATGTCCAATTATCCAGTTTGTCATAAATCCACCATATGATCCACCAGTTACTCCAACTCTGTCAGCTTTTATTGGATATTTTTCTAGTACTACATCTGTAAATTTCATTAGATCATCATAGTCAACTGTTCCATATTTTCCTCTGATATCTGCAAAAGCATTTCCTCTTCCATCTCCACCTCTTGGGTTACAGAAAAATACGAAATACCCCATATTTGCCCATACTTGCATCTCGTGATAGAATACTTCTCCATACACTGTTTTAGGTCCACCGTGAATATCTAAAATTGCAGGGTAAGTTTCTCCATCTTTATAATCTGTTGGTTTTAATACCCAACCCTCTATTTCCATTCCAGCATCATTAATAAAATTACATTTTTCTGGAACAGCTAATTTTTTATCAGTATATACATTTTCATTAAATTTAGTTAGTTGAATCTCTTCATCTTTAACTACATCGTATATTTCTTGTAATTTTAGTCCTCTAAGTCCTGCAAAAATAATTTTTCCATCATATATATCATATACATCTACTGTTCCATTTGCTTTTGTTAAAACAGTTTCATTTCCTTCAAGATCTATACTATTTAGGAAAGAATCTTTATTTACAGTTGTTGGGAAATACAGTTTATTGTCAACTACTCTATACCCTTTTCCTCCTCCATATTTGCAGTCAGTTCCAACTGTATTTAACATCCAAGTATCGTGTTTTTTTAATAAAACTGCTTCTCCATCTTTTAAAGTATAGAAACTAGGGTTTTGATTTAATCCATATTCTTTACAATCATTTAAAGAACAGATTACTGTATCTCCTATAAATTCAGCAAAACTTACTCTAAAATCTTTTTTAGGAAGTAAAGTTTCTGTTGCTCCTGTTTCTATATTGTAGCAATAAATTCCCTCTCTTTGCTCCATTTTTCCTTCATATTCATTTCCAACATAAAGAACTTTTCCATCTTTATATGAAAAATATGTAACTGCCATTAATTCAGAAGTGATTGGAGTGGCTTTTTTTTCTACTCTATTGTATAAATAAAGTCTATTTCTCTTTTTATTTACAAAACCTCCACCATTGCTCCAGAAAGGAATTTCATCTAATACTTCATAATCTTTGTTTTCTTGAAATCTTTTAACTGCTTCTGCTCTTTCTTCTCCAGTTAAAGAGTTTATATCTTCTCTATAATTGTCATATTTAGCTGTTAGTATAAAATTATCTTTATCTATAACTCTTATTGCAGTAACTGTCAAAGGTATATCCATATACTTATCAGCTTCTCCACCATTTATACTTATAGCATAATATGATGTCCAAGTTTCCCCTTGACTTACTTTTTCACTTATTTTTTTATCTCTATTAGCTGGAAACAAAATAGTTGAATCATCTAACCATAAGAATGTTCTTTCCTCATTAAGTCCAGTTAATTTGCTATATTTTTTTGTTACATTATCTAAAAGCCAAATATTTGATTGATAATTGTTATTATCATAATCTGCCTTATGCACTATAAATCCTGTTTTTTCTCCATTTGGTGAAATCTCAAGATTAGAAATATATTTGTAATCTAAAAAATCTCTTAATTTTAAATTTTCCATAGCTGTCCCCCTTATAGTTTTATATTTGTCCTACTAACCCTAATTATAACTTATAACTATCTATATTACAATTATTTTTATTCCTTTATTCCCTCTTTTTACTATTTGTATTTTTTTGTTTTATCTTTTTATAAAATTAAGTTATAATCTAATTAGAAAATAATATTTTAATTACTTAAATAGGAGCAGAAAAATGTATTTAAAAGCAGTAGAAATTTTTGGATTCAAATCTTTTGGTGAAAAAGTTTATATAGAGTTTAACAAGGGAATAACATCAATTGTAGGACCTAATGGAAGTGGAAAATCAAATATTCTTGATGCTGTATTATGGGTATTAGGAGAACAATCATATAAAAACATAAGAGCAAAAGAGAGTGCTGACATCATATTTTCTGGTGGAAAAGATAAAAAACCTATGAATTCAGCAGAAGTTTCACTTTTTATTGACAATAGTGATTCTTTTCTTCCAATAGAAAATAGTGAAATAAAAATAACTAGAAAAATATTTTCAAATGGTGAAAATGAATATTATATAAATGATATTAAAACTAGATTAAAAGATATTGGAAATCTTTTTTTGGATACTGGAGTTGGAAAAAGTGCTTATTCCGTAATTGGTCAAGGAAAAGTTGAACGTATTATAGGTTCATCTTCTAAAGAGATAAAAGGAATTATTGAAGAAGCAGCTGGAATTAAAAAATTTCAACAAAAGAAAAATGAAGCTTCTAAAAACCTAAATAATGTTGAGCTTGAATTAGAAAAAATTGAATTAGTACTAAATGAGGTTAAAGAAAATAGAGATAGAGTTGAAAAACAAGCTGGAAAAGCTCAAGAATATCTTAATTTAAAAGATGAAAAAGACAGTCTTGCCAAAGGAATTTATAGTGCTGAATTCAATGAAAGAAAAAAGATTCTTGATGATGAAAAACTATTAAAAGAAAATCTACTAAGTGAAATTAATAGTTATGAAACTACATTTAAAGAGATTGAAAATAGATTAGATGAGATTGAAAGAGAAAAGTTAAGATTAAATAAAGAGATTGAAGAAATAAGTAACAAAAATCAAGAGTTAAAAAATGAAATTGAGGTTAAGGAAAGAGAAAAAGTTAAACTTAATGAAAGAAGTGCAGGATATAAAAGAGAACTTGAAGATCGTTATGAAAGAGTTAAAAACAGCAATTTTAAACTAAATGAAAAAGAAATTCTTTTAAAAACTCTTGCAGAAGAAAAAGAGGAGTTAAAAATTAAAATAAAATCTCTTGCAGAAGAAAATATTCTATTTGAAAATGAGGTAAAAAAATTAACTGACTCTAAGAAGGAGTTTGAACTGGGAATAGAATCTAAGAAAAAAAGAGTAATGGAGCTAGAAATTGAAAAAATGAAGCTTCTTAATGAAATTGAAAATTCTAGCAGAAGAATTAAAGGAAGCAACTCTAAAGTTAATAATTTAAAAGAGGAATTAGAATCTTATGATAAAAAATTAATTTTAATATCTCAAGATATTGAAAAAGCTAAAAATAACAAAGATAATAAAGAAAAAAAACTGATTGAGATAGAGGAAAGAGGAAAATTTTTAGAAGAAGAAATTAGCAAAATAAGTAAACAAAGTAATAGACTTTCTGAAATTTTAAGAAGTTCAGAATATGATGAAAAAAGATTTTCTGCCAAATTACAATCACTTTTAAGAATGGAAGAGAATAATGAAGGATTTTTTAAAGGAGTTAAAGAAGTTTTAAATAGCAAAATATCTGGGATAGAAGGAGTATTTATCTCTTTAATAAATGTTCCTGAAAAATTTGAAAAAGCTATCGAAGCTGGAGTTCCTGGAAACATTCAAGATATTGTAGTAGACACTGGAGAAACTGCAAAAAAAGCTATCTCCTTTTTAAAAGAAAGAAAAGCTGGAAAAGCTTCTTTTTTAGCATTAGATACAATAAAGGTATCTCCTAAAAAAGAGATAAATATCAATCTTTCTGGAGTTATAGGACGTGCTTCTGATCTTGTACAAGTTCAAGATAAATATAAAATTGTTGTTGATTTTGTTCTTGGAAATCTTTTGGTTGTAGATAACATTGATACAGCATTAAAAATTATAAAAAATAATAGTTTTATGGGAAATGTTGTAACTTTAGGAGGAGAACTATTAAGTTCAAGAGGTAGAATTACTGGAGGAGATTTAGGTAATTCAACTGCTAATCAAATTTTTGAAAGAAAAAAAGAGATAAGAAGTTTAAAAGAGAGTGTCAATAGATTACACGAAACTATAAAAAATAGTATCATTGAGCAAAATAATCTAAGCAAGACTCTTGAAAAATTTGAAAATGAAATTGATAAAATTGACTCTTTAGAAGACGGAACTAGAAAACAACTAAAATTAGCTGAAGAACTTTATAATGATTATATTTTAAAAAGAGAAAGAATTGAAAAAGATAGACGTATTGTTAAAGTTGAATTAGAAGAAGAGGAAAAATATAGTAGTGAATTTGAAAAAAGAATCACAAACTCTAAAAATGAAAGGGAAAAAATAGAATTAATTATCTCTAATATTAAATTAGATCAAGATAAAGAAGAAAAAGAGATTGTCAATTTAACTTCCTTAATTGAAGAGAAAAAAAATAAATTTTCTGATGTTAGGATCCTTTATATGAATGCAAAGAAAAAGATTTAATCTTAGAAGAGAAAAAAATTATGAATGAAAAGATAGCTTTTCTTGAAAAAGAGATACAAGAATTAATTTCAAAAGCTGATATTCTTGAAAAAGAGGTAAGTGAAAAGATAATCAAATATGAAAATGAAAATAGTGAAGTTTCTACTAGAAAAACTACTTTTGAAACTCTTAACAATGAGGAGAGAGAGTTAAATAAAAATAGAAAAGAGACTGAAAGTTATCTTCTTCACAAAAAAGATAGTTTTAACAGAGTAGATGAAAGTCTTGAAAGAAATAAAAGAGAGATTGAAAAATTAGAAGAAAATCTTTTAGCTCTTAATGAGGTAAATTATGTTGAAATTGATTATTCCCAAATAAAAGAGCTAAAAGAAAAATTAAGAACTCTTGAAAATAGATTAAAAAATTTCCAAGCTGTAAATTTACTAGCTATTGAAGAGTTTAAAGAGCTTAACCAAAAATTTATATTTTTAAACTCACAAAAAGAGGATTTAACAAAAGGAAAAAATGTACTTTTAAATCTTATAGTTGAAATTGATGATACTATTCATAAAAGATTTTTTAAAGCATACAATGAAATTGATAAAAACTTTAACCAAATATGTAGAGAAACTCTTAATAACTCAGAAGGAAAACTTTTAATAAATAACTCTGATGACTTTGATAACTGTGGAGTTGAAATATTTGTAAAATTTGGAAATAAAAAAAGACAAACTCTTTCTTTATTGTCTGGTGGAGAAAAATCTATGGTTGCAATAGCGTTTATAATGGCAATATTTATGTATAAACCTAGTCCTTTTACTTTCTTAGATGAAATTGAAGCTGCTCTTGATGAAAAAAATACTAAAAAATTAATTGGAAAATTAAAAGAATTTACAGATAGATCTCAATTTATTCTAATTACCCATAACAAAGATACTATGAGGGAATCAGAATCTATTTTTGGAGTAACTATGAATAAGGAAATTGGTATTTCTAAAATCGTTCCTGTTAAATTTTAAATTTTTATGAAAAAAAACTTTGATTTTTTTAAATATAGAGGTAAAATAAAAAGACAGGATAAAAAAGATATTGAGGGGTAATGATGAGGATATTATCGTTTATATATTATTTAATTACTTCCCTGAGAAATTTTCTTTATGATAAAGGTATATTTAGAGTGAAAAAAGTTCCAGGAGTAGAAATAATATGCATAGGAAACATTACAGTGGGAGGAACTGGAAAAACCCCAGCTGTACAATATTTTTCAAAAAGATTACAAAAAATGGGACGAAAGGTTGCAGTTGTCTCAAGAGGATATAGAGGAAAAAGGAAGAGAGAACCTCTTCTAGTTAGTGACGGCCGAGAAATTTTTGCTACTACTAGAGAAAGTGGAGATGAACCTTTTTTACACGCTCTCAATCTTAATAAAATTCCTATTATTGTAAGTTCTGATAGATACAAAGGTTGTCTTTTTGCTAAAAAACATTTTAATGTAGATACAATTATTCTTGATGATGGATTTCAACATAGAAAATTAGGACGTGATCGTGATATTGTTCTTATTGATGCTACTAACCCTTTTGGTTGGGGAAAACTTCTTCCTTTAGGAATGTTGAGAGAAGATTTTAAAAAAGGAGCTAAGAGAGCTAGTGAGTTTATAATTACAAAATCTGATTTGGTAAGTGAACGAGAAGTAGAAAGAATAAAAAAATATTTAAAGAAAAAATTAAATAAAGAGGTTTCTACTGCAAAACACGGAGTAACTTCTCTTTGTGATCTAAAAGGAAATGCAAAGCCACTGTTTTGGATAAAAGATAAAAGAGTTTTACTTTTTTCTGGACTTGCGAACCCTCTTAATTTTGAAAAAACTGTAATATCTTTAGAGCCATCTTATATTGAAAGAGTAGATTTTATGGATCACCACAATTTTAAGAAAAAAGATATTGAACTTATTCAAAAACGTGCTGAAAGTATGCAAGCTTCTTATATAATTACAACTGAAAAAGATTTAGTAAAACTTCCAAGAGATTTATCAATCAATAATCTCTTTGTATTAAAAATAGAGTTTACTTTATTAGAAGATAATAGTTTAAAGGATTTGGAGGAAAAAACAAATAATGACTCAAACAATAATTAATGATGATAAAATAATTTCTACAATAAAAGAAAATGATAAAAATTATATTCTTTCTCTTTTAGCTGAAAATGGTAAAATTTATACTCTTTCTACTTTTGCTTCACTTTTAGATAAGAGAGCATATTTTACAATTAACAAAGAAGGAGAATTAAAAAGAAAAGATAACAATTTAATAGTTCCTTTTTTTGCTTATTGCAACGACAATGAATTATTAGCTCAAACTATTTTAGAAAAATCTGATTTAAAAGAGAGAAATAAAATTAGTAAAATTAATAGATTTTCAAATATTGATGAAGAAAAATTAAAAGAAAATTTCTTAAAGACTCTTACAAATGGAGGCTTAGAATTTTCTTTAAAGTATGGAAAAGAACTTTTTTTAAGAAGTAAAGATGAATTTTTTAAAACTGCTCTATTTTTTAGTTTAATGGGAGAGTTAAAAAGTTTAAAATCTCTTGTTGTTTTAGGATTTAAAAAACTTATGAGTAATCAAGAATATAATGAAAATTTGTTATATCTAGTTATATCTTTTTTAACTAAATATAGAGATAATTTTTATTTTTATGAAGTTGCTGAAACAGCAGAGAAAAATTTTGATATAAAAGAGTTTTTAGAAAGTAATAAAAACATCTTAAATAGTAAAGAAGGACTTGGTGCTTTATCTTCTCTAGTTGCTATTAAAGAGTTAGAAGCGAATAAACAAGAAAAATTTATCCAAAAAATAAATAACGAGTTAACTTCACTAAAAAAATTAACTCCTTTAAATAGTACAGAAGAGTATCTACTAACATTTTTTCTATAAGGGGGAAAGAATATGCTTGAATATTTTAATAACAAACTTATCACTGTGATTGATGGAAGACATACAAAAGATGAAGTCTTAAATATGATGGTAGATCTAATAGCAAAAAATAGTGATGCTCTACCTAATAAAGATGAGTTTTTAGAAAATATACTTAATCGTGAAAAAGTGGGAAGTACTGGCATAGGAATGGGAATTGCTCTTCCACACGCCAGATGTGAAAATATTAAAAAAATTGTTGTGGCTGTTGCCCTTTTAAAAGAAAGTATCAATTTTAACTCTCTTGATGGAGAAAATGTAAAACTTCTTGTAATGGTAGGAGCTCCTAAAAACCAAGGAAGTGAATATTTATCTCTTGTTGGAACTTTGATGAGAGCTTTTAGAAATAAAAAGTCAAGAAATACTCTTTTTGAAGCTTCTAATCAACAGGAATTGATTGAAGCTATTGCGGAGTTGAATAGATAAAAAATGAAAATTGGTATTTATGGGGGAAGTTTTAATCCTATACATTTTGGACATATTAAAATAGTAAATTATGTATTGGAACAATTAAATCTTGATAAAATTCTTGTTATTCCTGTTGGAACTCCCTCTCACAGAGAAAATAATTTAGTATCTGGGGAGTTTAGACTAAAGATGTGTGAGCTTGCTTTTGAAAATTCTCAAAAAATTGAGATCTCTGATATTGAAATAAAAAGCAATTCTATCTCTTATACGATAGATACTTTAAAAAAAATTCAAAAGCTTTATGGAGAAGAAAATGAGTTTTTTGAAATTATAGGTGAGGATTCTGCAAACTATTTTTCTAAGTGGAAAGATTATAAAGAGATTCTTGAAAAAAGCAAAGTCGTTGTCTTAAAAAGAAAGGGATACAATAGTTTATTAATTGATAAAAATTTAATTTATTTAGATAGTCCGCTATTTAACGTATCTTCTACTTTAATAAGAGAAAATATAATCAATAATAGAGATATATCTAAATTTCTTCCTAAAAAAATCATTGATTTTATAAGGGAGAATAAACTTTATATCTCTTAATTTTGGAGGAATTATGAAATTTTTAGTAATTTCAGATATACACGGTTCTCCTGTATATTTAGAAAAAGTTTTAAATATTTTTGAAAGCAATAATTATGATAAACTTATTCTTTTAGGAGATGAACTTTATCACGGACCTAGAAATCCTATTCCTGAAGGATATAATCCTAAAAAAGTTATTGAAATGTTAAACCAATATAAAGAAAAAATTATAGCTGTTAGAGGAAATTGTGACAGTGAAGTTGACCAAATGATGCTTAATTTTCCTATTATGAGTGATTATCATCTAATAATTTGGAATAATAAAAAAATTTTTATTACACACGGGCATATCTATAATAAAGATAATCCACTACCTCTTGAAAAAGGAGATATTCTTCTTTATGGACATTTTCATATACCTATGATTATTGAAGAAAATAATCATTTCTTTTTAAATCCTGGTTCTATTACTCTTCCTAAACAAAATTCTCCACACTGTTATGGTATTTTTGAAAATAATTCTATTATTATCAGAGATACCAAAAAAAATATAATTTTAAAAAAAGATTTTTAATTTTAAAAGCTACACTTAATCTTAATAAGATTAGGTGTATTTTTTTATTTAACAACAAGTTAAATAAAACTTTACATAGTTTATAATTTTGTAAATACAGGTAAAATTTTAATTTTAAGTTTTTTATTTGTGTACACTTAAAAAATATAGTTGATTTTATCTAAAAACTGTGGTAAATATAATATTAAGATAAACAGTGTATTTTAGTTTTATTAAAGTGCACACTATACTTGGAGGATGATTTACTTTGACACTAACAGATAGACAAAAAGAGATTATTGACATTGTTAAAAAATACCAGCCAATAACAGGGCAAGAGATAGGAGAACGACTATTCCTAACTAGATCAGCTCTTAGAACAGATTTTTCTATTTTAACAAAAATGGGAATTTTAGAATCCAGACCCAAAGTAGGGTACACTTATATAGAAAAAAATGAGAGCGAAAAAGTAAAGGATATTATGGGACCTCCAATAACAGTGGATAGTAACCTTTCTGTTTATGAAACTATCATCAATATATTTACAAAAGATGTAGGTACTATATTTGTTACTGAAAATGATTTATTAGTAGGAGTTGTTTCAAGAAAAGACCTATTAAAAATAGCTATTGGAAAATCAGATATAGACAAAATTCCAATCAATGTAATTATGACTAGAATGCCTAATATCATCTATGTTGAAGAAAATGACAGTGTTTTAGCTAGTGTTAAAAAGCTGATTGCACATCAGATTGATTCTTTACCTGTTGTTAGAGTTGAGATTGAAAATGGAATCAAACTATTTAAAATTGTAGGACGTTTAACAAAAACAAATATTACAAAATTGTTTATGGAATTTTTATCGAAATAAACCAAGGAGGCTATTATGAAAAGAGTTTATGGTTTTAATGAAGGTGGAAAGGAATTAATAGACATATTAGGTGGTAAAGGTGGAAACTTAGCTGAGATGAAAAGAATAGGTTTACCTATACCTGAGGGAATAATTGTTTCAACTACTGCTTGTAAAGAGTTTTTTAGAGATGGTAAAAAGATAACTCCTGAACTTGAAAAAGAGATTCTTGAAAAACTTGAATATTTACAAGATGTTACAGGTAAAAAATTTGAAGGAGATAATCCACTTCTTGTTTCTGTAAGATCTGGAGCTCCTATATCTATGCCCGGTATGATGGACACTATATTAAATCTTGGACTTAATGACATAACAGCTAAAAAATTATCAAAAATATTTAATGATGAAATTTTTGTATATGAGCTTTATACTAGATTTATTCAAATGTTTTCTGAAATTGTTATGGGTATTGAAAAAGAGTTATTCTTCTCTTTAAAAGAAAATTTGCTCAACGAAAGAAAAGATGAAAATAAAATCGATACTTATAAATTGATTATAAAAAAATCTAAAGAGCTATACAAAGAAAAAACTGGATTAGATTTTCCAGAATCTGCTAAAGAACAGTTGTTTATGGCAGTTAATGCTATTTTTAACTCTTGGGATAATGATAGAGCTATTCTTTATAGAAAAATAAATAATATTGATGATTCTATGGGTACTGCTGTTGTTATTCAAGAGATGGTATTTGGTAACCGTAATGATATTTCTGGTACTGGTGTTGCTTTTTCACGTAATCCATCTAGTGGAGAAAATGAGCTATTTGGTGAGTATCTTTTAAAAGCACAAGGAGAGGATATTGTTGCTGGTATTAGAACTCCTGAACCTATTGCTAAATTAAAAGATCAACTTCCAGAAATATATGATGAATTTGCTAAGCTTGCAAAAGTGCTTGAAAATCACAATAAAGATATGCAAGATATTGAGTTTACAATCGAAAATGGAAAATTATATCTTCTTCAAACAAGAAATGGTAAAAGAAGTCCTTATGCAGCTGTAAAAATTGCTGTGGATATGGTTCACGAGGGAATTTTAACTAAAGAAGAAGCTATTATGAAAGTTGATCCTAATGTTCTTCCTCAACTTCTTCACGGAAACTTTGATCCTGAAGCTGTTAAATCTGCAACTTTACTTGGTAAAGGACTTCCAGGATCTGCTGGAGTTGCCATAGGTAGAGTTATGTTTGCTTCAGAAAGAGTTGAAACTAGAGCTCTTGCTATTCTTGTAAGAGAGGAAACTTCTCCAGAAGATCTTAAGGGAATTAGTCAAGCTCAAGGTATTGTCACTGTAAAAGGTGGAGCTACATCACACGGAGCCGTAGTTGCAAGAGGAATGGGAAAATGTTGTGTCACTGGTTGTGGAGATATACAAATCAACGACATTAAAAGAGAGATGTATATCAATGGACATACTGTAAAAGAGGGAGATTTTATCTCTATTAGTGGATATACTGGTGAAATTTTCTTAGGTAAAGTAAAACTTACTGAACCTAAATTTGATGAAAATTTAAAAGAGTTTGTATCTTGGTGTAAAGATATAAAAAGACTTGGTGTTAGAATGAATGCTGATACTCCTGCCGATGCTTTCTTAGGTAAAGGATTTGGAGCTGAAGGTATTGGACTTTGTAGAACTGAACATATGTTCTTCCAAAAAGATAAAATTTGGACTATTAGAAGTATGATTATGAGTACTAATCCTATTGAAAGAGAAGAAGCTCTTAAAAAGATGTTAGCACTACAAAGAGAAGATTTCTATAATATATTTAAAGTTGTAGATGGACAAGTTGTAATAATTAGATTACTTGACCCACCTCTACACGAATTTTTACCAAAAGAGGAAAAAGAGAAAGAAAAAATGGCTGAAATATTAAATCTGCCATTAATTGAAATTGAAAGAAGAATTAGAAACTTAAAAGATGCAAACCCTATGCTTGGACACAGAGGTTGTAGACTTGCTATAACTTATCCTGAAATTTATAACACTCAAGCAAGAGGAGTTATTGAAGCAGCATTACAATGTAAAAAAGAGGGAATAAATGTTAAACCTGAAATTATGATACCTCTTATTATAGGTGTAGGAGAGCTTAAATTCATAAAACAAAATATTACTACTGAAATTAACAAAGTTTTTGAAGAACAAGGAATGAAAATTGAATATAAAATCGGTACTATGATGGAAACTCCAAGAGCTTGTCTACTTGCTGATGATATAGCAAAAGAAGCAGAGTTTTTCTCTTTTGGTACTAATGACCTAACTCAAACTACTATGGGACTTTCAAGAGATGACTCAGTTAAATTTATAGATGACTACCATACTCACGGAATCTTTAAACTTGAACCTTTTGCTTCTATTGATGTAAGAGGTGTAGGAAAACTTGTTAAGTTGGGAGTTACTTTAGGAAGAGAGTCTAATCCTAAACTTGAAATAGGTATTTGTGGTGAACACGGTGGAGATCCAAAGAGTATTGATTTCTTTGAAAAAACTGGACTTGACTATGTAAGCTGTTCACCATTTAGAGTGCTTGTTGCGATTGTTGCAGCTGCACAAAGTCGTATAAGAAATAAATAAATAATTTATCACGGGGAGATTTGAATGAACGAATTAGAAAAAATTATCGCAGAGCAGGAACTTAAATATCTTACTTTACTTTCTGGAAAATTTAAAAATATTGGAGAAACTGCTACTGAAATTATTAACTTACAAGCAATATTAAACTTGCCAAAAGGTACTGAACACTTTCTTAGTGATATTCACGGAGAGTATGAAGCATTTAATCACGTTTTAAAAAATGGCTCGGGTGCTGTTCGTCAAAAAATAGACGAAATATTTGGAGATGAACTTAATATTTTTGAAAAAAAAGAGTTAGCTACTGTTATCTATTATCCAAAAGAAAAAATAGAATGGTTGGCAAAAGATTTTAAAAAGATGGATAAATGGTACAAAACTATTATCTATCGTTTAATTGAAATTTGTAGCGTAGTTTCTTCAAAGTACACTAGTTCTAAAGTAAGAAAGGCTATGCCAAAAGATTTCTCATATATCATTCAAGAGATAATATATGAAAGAAAAGAGTTGTTAAATAAAAAAGAATATATAGCAAATATTATTGATACGATTATATCTATTGGTAGAGCAAAAGAGTTTGTGATAGCAATTTCTAATTTAATTCAAAGATTAATCATTGATAGATTACACATAGTGGGGGATATTTATGATAGGGGACCTAGTCCCCACCTCATTATGGATACTCTTATTAATTATCACAATGTTGATATTCAATGGGGAAACCACGATATTTTATGGATGGGAGCAGGACTTGGAAGTAAAGGGTGTATTGCTAATGTTATTAGAATTTGCTCAAGATATGGCAATAATGATATATTAGAAGATGCTTATGGAATAAATCTTCTTCCTCTTGCTACTTTTGCTATGGAAAAATATGGAAATGATCCTTGTGAACAGTTTCAAACTAGAGGTGGTAAAAAAAGTCAGTTAATTGCCCAAATTCATAAAGCTATCACTGTTATTCAAATGAAAATTGAGGGGAATATTATTGAAAGAAACCCAGATTTTAATATGGAACATAGAAATATGTTTAGAAAAATTGATTTTAAAAGAGGGGTTATTACATTAAATGGTATTGAGTATGAATTAATAGATAAAAATTTTCCAACTGTTGATATAGATAATCCTTTAAAATTAACTCGTGAAGAGAGCGAAATAATGGAAAATTTAAGACTTTCATTTTTAAGAAGTGAAAAATTACAAAAGCATATTAGATTTTTATTCGCTAAGGGAAGTTTATATTTAAAATGTAACTCTAATCTTTTATATCACGGTTGTATTCCTCTTACTGCTGATGGAAAATTAAAAGATATCTATATAAGAGGAGAATATTTAAAAGGTAAAGCTGCTCTTGATAGAGCTGAAAAATTATGTAGAGAAGCTTATTTTAATAGAGTTAATAGTGCTGATAGTCCAGAAGATAAAATCAAAGCTGATTTTGTTTGGTATATGTGGTGTGGTAAAGATTCTCCACTTTTTGGTAAAGATGATATGAAAACTTTTGAGCGTTATTTTATTGAAAATAAAGAAACTCATATCGAAAATAAAAATCCATATTATAAATTTTGTGATCAAGAAGAAACTTGTAATATGATTTTAAAAGAGTTTAAATTAAATCCAAATATTTCTCATATTGTCAATGGACACGTTCCAGTAAAGGAGAAAAAAGGTGAATCTCCTATAAAAGCTAATGGTAAACTTTATATTATAGATGGTGGTTTTTCTAAAGCTTATCAACCTCAGACAGGGCTGGCTGGGTACACTCTTATTTTTAACTCATATGGTTTAAAACTAGTTTCTCACGCTCCTTTTGAATCTGCTGAAAAATCTATAAAAGAGGGAAAAGACATCATTTCATCAAGTCGTATAGTTGATGTTAGCAAAAATAGAATAAGAGTTAAAGATACTGATATAGGAAAAGAGATTCAAAATCAAGTTAATGATTTAAAAAAACTATTAAATGCTTATAGAAAAGGTTTAATAAAAAATAGCGATAGCTAATTATTAAAAAAAATTAATTATATTTTAATCCTAAATTAAAATACTAGTGTTATATTACATATGTTATATATAAAATTTAGGAGGAAATATGAAGAAAAAACTTGGAATTTTAGCAATTGCTACTATATTAAACAGTGCAGCTTACTCTGCATCTATTGATCATATTCAAACATACTCACCTGAGTATTTAGGAAACCAAGCACAAAACGGTATGATTAATAAATCATCTGTTTACTATAACCCTGCTGGACTTATGCACCTAGAAAACGGAACTTATGTTCAAGTAGGAGCTCAACTTGCTGTTGGACACGAAAAAATGGATTATAATGGAAAAGAATATAAAGCAGATCTTCTACAACCAATTCCTAACTTTGCACTATATAGTGTAAGAGAAGATAGAGCTATCTTCTGGACAATAGGAGGACTTGGTGGAGGTGGAGACCTTGAATATAAAGATGGTGTTGCTGGTACAGCTGTAGTACCTGATATATTAAATGGTATCGTAGGTAAAATTAAACCTGGATTAGCTAATTTTGTTGATAAAGGTTCATCTGCTGAAGGAAAAAGTCTTTATGCTCAAACCACTTTAGGAAGAGCTTGGATGATTAATGATAAGCTTTCTGTTTCTGTTGCTGGTAGAGCTGTACTTGGAATGAAAAAATTAAAAGGAAATATTGATATTGAATCTAACTCTCCAATAGTTAAGGATCTTCACGCTGATATAGATTCAGATAGAACTGCTTGGGGACTTGGAGCTCAAATTGGACTTAACTATAAAGCAAATGATAGATTAAATCTTGCTATGAGATATGATAGTAGAGTTAAACTTGATTTTAAAGCTAGTGGACACGAAACAAAAGCTACTTTACAAACAAATCCAATCCCTGGATTACTTCCAGGATTAAATTTAGGAAATGTTGGATTTAGTGATTTCTATCCAGAGTATGCTGACGGCAATAAAACTAGAAGAGATCTTCCTGCTGTATTAGCTCTTGGAGCATCATATAAAGTTACTGACAAGTGGTCAACTGCTATTGCTGGAAACTACTATTTTAATAAAGATGCTAAAATGGACAGAATTGCTGGAAATGCTGTTCTTGCTGGTGGAAAAATTAATTTAAAAGGGCTAGAAGCTGAATATGATAACGGTTGGGAAATAGCTCTTGGAAATGAATATAAATTAAATGAAAAATGGACTCTACTTGGAAGTGTAAACTACGCTCATACTGGAGCTAAAGTAAGTTCGTATGATGATATAGAGTTTGCTTTAAATTCTATTACAGTAGGAACAGGAGTTAAATACAATCCTACTGATTGTGATGAATGGGTATTTACTGTATGCCATTTCTTCTATGATGAAGAAAGTGGACATTACAATACAAAATATGCAAAATATCCTACTGTTAAAAATCCTACATATGACAAAAGCATCACTGCGTTTGGTTTAGCATATACAAAAAAATTCTAATTTAGCTATATAGAGGAGGAGTTCAATGCCCAAAAAAGCTATTTTTACTAAAGAACAAATTTTCAAAAAAGCCTTTGAGGTTTTCAAACAGAACGGATTAGAAGCTATAACTGCTAGAAATTTAGCAAAATCACTAAATTGTTCTCCAGCTCCAATATATAGTTTCTACACATCATTAGAAATTTTAAAAAAAGATTTAATAAATAAAGCTAAAGCTATTTTTATGGAATATGTTAAAGAGGATAGCACTGAATATATTTTTCTTAATATAGGAATAGGAATATGTAAATTTGCCAGAGAAGAAAAACAACTTTTTCATACTATATTTTTAAAAGATAGCTCATACAGTAGCCTTGTAAGAGAGTTTAGAGATTTAATAAAGATTGAAATGTCAAAAGATAAGAGATTTGACAAACTTGATGAAGAGTTTAAAACTGAACTTTTTCTAGATTGTTGGATCTATGCACACGGATTTTCAACTTTAATAGCTACAAACTATTTTAAAGATGTTTCAGATAAATTTATTCAAGAAAGACTTGTTTCTGGAGCAGCTACAATGATGTATAAAAGGCTTGAAGATTATAATAACAAGTAAAAATAAAAGGATTAATTTCTACTTTTAGTAGTTATTAATCCTTTTTTATTGTTTTATTTTTGTTTAAATAAAGCTCTAAAAACTATTGCAAAAATTATACTAGGAAAAATCCAAGCTAATCCATATGAATTTAGTGGTAAATGCCCATAAACAAAATCTAATGTTTCTCCTGTTTTTAAAGCTAAGACTTGTGCCATTTCATAAGCTCCAACTAGTCCTGCTCCAAATACTGCACCTATATATATTGAATTTGATTCAATCTTTTCCTTACAGAAATTTAAAATTATTAAGACTATTGCTATTGGATAAATTAATGTTAAAACAGGTGCTGAAATTTTTACTATTATATCTACTCCAAAACCTGCAAATATAAAACTAATTATTGTAGTTACAATTACTACCTTTTCATATGTCGTATTTAACAATTTGCTAAAATATTCTCCTACTGTGGCTGTAAGTCCAATAGCTGTTGTTAGACAAGCTCCTGTAACACATACTCCTAAAATCATATTTCCAGATTTTCCTAACATTCTATCCACAATATCATTTAAAAGTTGAGTTGTTTTTGCACTGTGTAATGTTCCATATGAAGTTGCTCCTATATATAGCAATCCTCCATATACTATTGCTAATCCACACACTGCTATTATACTTGAATAACTTAAAAATTTCATCTCTTGTTTTACAGTAAGCTCTCTTCCATTTCTAATAGCTTTTATTATAATGCTCGAGAAAACTATTGCTCCTAATGTATCCATTGTTTGGTACCCATTATAAAATCCATATTTAAAAGGATTAGTCATTCCCTCAATTACAACTGGCTCTCCTAGTGGGAAAAATACACCTTTGACTATTATTATCGCTAAAATTATTATTAATATTGGTGTTAAGATTTTTCCAACTCTTTCTACTACTGCATTAGCTTTTATCGAAAACATTAAGACTATTGCAAAATAAATAAAAAGAAATAGATATTTATAAATTTGTATGTCTACCCCACCAGTATGAGGTAAAATCGACATTTCATAAGCAGTAGCTCCAGTTCTTGGAAGAGCAAGAAATGGTCCTATTGCCAATATCAATACTATATTAAAAAGTTTACTAAAACTAGGAGAAACTCTATTAGCAAAATGATCTAAATCCTTTCCTGCATAAGCTGCTGATATGATAGCTAATAATGGTATTCCTATTCCAGTTATAAAAAATCCAAGTGTTGCTACTTCCCACATAGCTCCAACATCAAATCCTACTTTTGGTGGAAATATTAAGTTTCCTGCTCCAAATAACATTGCAAATAATGCAAATCCCGTCAAAATAACGTCCTTTTTCTTGTAAATTTTAATCACTCCAATCTAAAAATATTTATAATTTAAAATAGTATAACTCTAAAGAAAACTGTGATCATACTATAATGACTTACTAAATAGTCTCTTTTCCATTTTTTAATAATGAGTATACTAATGTAGATTATATCAATATTTTTAATTTATGTCAATATAATAATATTTTAGTAGTATTTTTTTAGTACTGTTTTTTATGAAAATTTTATTTAATTTTTTATTTTTTAATGTATAATATAGGTAAATACTTAATCTCAGGAGGAAAAATTATGTCTATACTTTTTATAAACTATCCAAAATGTAGTACTTGTGTCAAAGCCAGAAAATGGCTAGAAGAAAATAATTTAACTTTTACCGACAGACATATTGTTGAAAACAACCCAACTGCTGAAGAGTTAAAAAAATTTATTGCTTTAAGTGGATTACCAGTTAAAAAATTTTTTAATACTAGTGGAATTTTATATAGAGAAATGAATCTAAAAGAAAAAGTTGCCACTGAATCTGACGAAGAGCTTATCAAAATTTTAGCTTCTAATGGAATGCTAGTAAAAAGACCTCTTGTAGTTACTGAAAATGGTGTTCTTTTAGGTTTTAAAGCTGACAAATGGGCTGAATTTTTTAATAAATAAAAAATATAAAGGGGTACAATTTTGTGTAGTACCCCCTTTTTTTATATCTCTCCTGTAAAAATTTTTTCTGCTTCTCCAGCCATAATAATATTATAATCTTCTCCTATTTCTATCTTTACATCTCCACCTTCTGTTTTCATCAAAACTTTATTTTCTTTAACAATTCCCAATTTTTTTGCTATTCCTGCCGAAGCACAACAACCTGTCCCACAAGCTAAAGTTCTTCCTGCTCCTCTTTCCCAAGTCTTTATCTCTAAAGTCGTTTCATCTATTTTTTTTATAAAATTTACGTTGGTTTTATTTTTAAAAATTTTTAACTTTTCTATCTCTTTACCTAAAATATTTACATCGCAATTAGAAAAATTATCCACAAATAATACTGTATGTGGCACTCCCATTGATACACTTGAAATTCTTACTTTTTTTCCAACTACTTCAATCTCTTTATTTAATATAAATTTATCTTCTGTAATATTGGAAATTAATTCTGCTCTAAAATCTATTTTTCCCATATCTACTATGATGTATTTTATTTTTTCCATTTCATCTAATTCTAACTTAATATTTTTTATTCCTGCATCTGTTTCAACTAAAAAGTTTTTCTTTTTTACTATCTTGTTATCAAATACAAATTTTGAAAAGCATCTTATTCCATTGCCACACATCTCTGCTCTTGAACCATCAGAGTTATAATAATTCATCTTTATATCTGCTATTTTACTGCTGCTACAAAACATAAGTCCATCTGCACCTATTCCAAAATGTCTATCACAAACTTTTTTTGCAAACTCACCCCAATTTTCTTTTATCTCTTTTAATCCATTTACTAAAATAAAATCATTTCCTGCTCCTTGCATCTTTGTAAACTGCATTTTTCCTCCACTTCTATACTAAAAAATTAAACTTTTACTACCAATCAAAATAATTATTTTTTTGTTCATTATTTTTCTTTAAAAATAATAGAAAATTTATTTTTTTATTCTCTAAATATTCAGTTTTTTATAACAAACTATCATACTTACATATATTATCTTTTATCTTTAATATAGATATAATTCAAACCCTAACAAAAAACAAATATTAATTTTGTATATATAGAATAAGTATTTTATATATATACATTTTTAAATAAATTAAATGTCATAAAGCTATATAATTAATATATAAAAAAATCACACTCTTGTCTTCAGTGTGATTTTTTGCAATAGGTTTATTTAAAATATCAAAATAAGCGTTCCAAAAGTTATAAGAATAATTCCTAAAAACATTTTTAAAGTTATAATCTCTTTTAAAATCAAAAATGATAAAATCATTGTTAATACTATACTAAATTTATCTATTGAGACAACTTTTATTACTTCTCCTATTTGAAGAGCCTTATAGTAACATAACCACGATAAGCCCGTACAAATTCCAGAAATTACTAAAAAAATCCAATTTTTTTGAGTTAAATGATTTAACCCACTTTGTTGTCCTGTAAAAAACACCATTAACCACGCCATAATAAGAACTACAACAGTTCTTATTGCTGTCGCAAGATTAGAATTAATATTTTCTATTCCTATCTTAGCAAAAATTGAAGTCAATGCAGCAAATAAAGCAGATAAAAAAGCAAACATAATCCACATAATATCACTTCCTAAGTTTTTCTTAATTTTAACATAATAAAATTAAGATTTAATTAAAAATTGCACTCTCCATCTCAATTATCAAGATTTTAAGTGCAATATTTTTTAATTATTAAATTTCTCTTATATGAATATTTTGACTTCTATCTGGTCCAACTGAAACAACACTTATTGGACAATTTAAAATTTCTTCCATTCTTTTTATATAATTTTTACAGTTTTGTGGCAATTCATCATAATTTTTCATTTGACTAATATCCTCTTGCCAACCTGGTAACTCTTCATATACTGGAATAGCTCTTGCAAGTATTTCAGTAGAAGCTGGAACAGATGTATATCTTTTTCCATCTATATCATAAGCCACACAAATTTTTACAGTATCTAAACCACTTAAAACATCTATTTTTGTAATAACTATATCTGTAAGTCCATTAATATCTACTGCATACTTTCCAACTACTAAATCTAACCAACCACATCTTCTTGGTCTTCCAGTAGTTGCTCCATATTCGTGTCCAACTTCTCTTAGCTTTTCACCAAGTTCATCTGTAAGCTCTGTTACAAATGGTCCTTCTCCAACTCTTGTTGTATAAGCTTTCATAACTCCTATACCTTTTGTTATCTTTCTAGGAGAAACACCAGCTCCTGTTGTTACTCCTCCTGTTGTAGGTGATGACGAAGTTACATATGGGTATGTTCCATAGTTGATATCTAGCATCATAGCTTGAGCCCCTTCAAAAAGAACTAATTTATCCTCATCTAAAGCTTTATTTATTTCTGGAATAGAATCAATTATTCTATGCTTTAATCTATCTGCATATCCTTTATACTCTTCAAAAATTTCTTCATAAGAAAGAGGTTCTTCTCCATAAATTTTTGTAAAAATAAGATTTTTTGCATCAAGGAATCTTTTTAATTTTTCTCCAAAAATATTCATATCTAAAAGATCAACTGCTCTAATTCCTATTCTATTTATCTTATCAGCATAACAAGGTCCTATTCCTCTTTTTGTAGTACCTATTTTATGTGTTCCACTTGTCGCTTCTGATAATTCATCAAGTTTTACGTGATAAGGCATTATTATATGAGCTCTATCACTGATAAATAGATGATCTATTTTAGCTCCTTTAGCTTCTAATGTATCAAGTTCTTTTAATAAAACTTTTGGGTCTATGACAACTCCTGGTCCAATTATACATTTACCATTTCCATGAAGCATTCCTGATGGTAATAGGTGAAGTATAAATTTTTCGCCATTTACTACTACTGTATGTCCAGCGTTATTTCCACCTTGAAATCTAACTACATAATCTGCTTTATTTGCTAAAACATCAATGATCTTACCTTTCCCCTCGTCGCCCCATTGTGTACCAACTACTACATAACCTGCCATTTAGACCTCCTATTTTGTCTTTTCAATTTCAATATAATTTATATTTTTATTGTGTTTACATAAAAATAATTGCTCAAACTCTGTTTTTATATTATCTTCTGCTTTTTCACTTTTATGTAAATCTGAAGTATGATAAATAACTTCATATCCATCTAGTGAATTTACTAAATCTAACACATCTTGATAATATTTATCGTGATCTGTTTTAAAGAAAAATTTACCATTTTTCTTTAAAATTACATCTAGTATTTTAAAGAAGCTCTCTTGAACAACTCTATTTTTTTCATTTTCTTCCCAAGGATCTGGAAAATTTACATAGATTCCGTCTACTTCATTTTCAGCCATAAAAGAAAGAATTTCTTCTCCTCTTCTTCTTAAGAAAAGAGCATTTTTAGATCCATCTCTCTTTACTTTGTTTGCAGAAAGCACAAGTCTTTTAAATCTTAATTCAAGCCCTATATGATTTCTTTGTGGGTATCTCATCGCCATTCCCTGAGCAAAATTCCCACTTCCAGAACCTATTTCCAAATATATAGGGTTATCATTTTTAAAAAACTCTCTCCATTTTCCTTTATATGAATCCATAATCTCTTTGTCATAGATTATATACTCAGGAAAATCAAGAAGCTTGTAAATATATGGATTATAATTTTTTCTTGGATTTTTGAAAAAATGTCTCCATAAATCTTCTTTTAACTCTTCTTTTGTCATTATCCCTCCATCTATATTAAATATATTAAAAACTATATCAATCTATCTATTCTTTCTAATACTTTTTCAGCTACTCTACTATTTTCACTAAAGAATTTTTTTATTTTTTCTCTTTTTATTCCTTTAGTTTTTCTAATATCCTCTATTGCTTCTAAAAACTCCTCTATATTTTCAACCTTATATCCTATATCCTTTTTTAAGATTGCTTGTGAAATATCCTTTACATTTTGTAGATATTTTCCAAAAATTGGAGTTTTTTCATAAAATAGTGGCTCTAACAAACTATGTCCACCTATATTTACTAGAGTACCTCCTACAAAAGTAATATCGGCTATGGCATACAATCTTCTAAGCACTCCCATTTTATCCACAAGTATTATATCAGTTTTTTGAAAATTGTCACTATTTATTTCACTATACTTTAAAAAACTTTTATTTTTTTCAATTATAAGTTTTTCTATTTCAGGTATTCTTTCTAAATGCCTTGGAACTAATATTAAAAGTGTATTTTTCATTTTTTCAAATACATCTAATATTATCTCATTTTCTCCACCTCTTGTGCTTCCAGCAGTAAAAACTTCTCTGCCATCTGCACAAATATTTTCTTTTATCTCTTCTATTTGTTCATCTGAAAATCTTTCTAATTCTATATCAAATTTTAAATTTCCCAAAGTTTCAACTTTGTCTTTATCTGCCCCAATCTCTATTATTCTTTCACTATCAAGAGAAGATTGCATATAAAATCCTGATATTTTTTCAAAAATATTTTTTAAATATGAACTAAATTTTTTATACTTTCCAAAACTTTTATCTGATATTCTTCCATTTACAACTATTACTTTTCCTGCTTTACTACATTCTACAATCAAGTTTGGCCAAATCTCTGTCTCTATTAATATCAAAAGTTTTAAATTAATTCTTGATATTATATCTTTTATAATATCTTTCTTATCTAAAGGAAAATATATTATTTTAACTCTTTCATTTTCCTTATATTTTTGTTTTGCATTAGCCATTCCTGTATCTGTAAAG
>JAUNAY010000085.1 GCA_030527385.1 Fusobacterium sp.
CTTTACACGTATTTAGTGTACTTGGAAAAGAAGCTAATGATTCGACTAATAAGATAGTAAGAGATGTAAATAAGATAAGATATAATGAATTTTTGGCAGGACAAGAAAATTATCCATATTATATCTATATCGAGCAAAGGGATCCAGAATTGCCAGAGATTGCTATTGTAACAGACTCTACATCTGATTTGACAAAAGAATTTATTGGAGACTTAGGAATCAACATTATTCCGTTAAAAATTAAATTAAATGACAATTATTATAGAGATGGAGTAGATATAACTAAGAGAGAGTTTTGGAAGAGATTATTAACAGAGGGGGTAATTCCAAAAACATCTCAACCGTCACCAGCAGAGTTTAAAGAGATGTATGAAAAACTATTTAATAAAGGTTATAAAAAGATTATATCTATTCATATATCTAGTAGGCTTAGTGGAACTCAACAGGCTGCAAGAGTGGCTAAAGGAATGCTTACAAGAGGGGAAGACATAACTATAATAGATTCTAAAGCGGTAACATTTGCATTGGGACATCAAGTTTTAGAAGCTGCGAGAATGGTAAAATCAGGAGTAAGTTATGAAGCAATTTTAGAAAGATTGTATGAGATGCAAGATAAAATGAAAGTATATTTTGTAGTAAATGATTTGACATTCTTAGAAAAAGGTGGAAGAATAGGAAGAGCATCATCAATAATAGGTGGATTATTAAAAGTAAAACCTGTTTTAAAACTTGAAAATGGAGAAGTTACAGTAGAAACAAAAACTTTTGGAGAAAGAGGAGCTTTTTCATATATGGAAAAGCTTATCAAAAACGAAAGTAAGAAAAATAGCATAATTCTTTATACTGCGTGGGGTGGAACTAATAAAGAACTTGCCAACGCAGATGCTATTAAAAATACAGGGGAAGGCTCTAAAAAAGTGGAATATAGGGGAAGATTTGAAATTGGAGCAACTATTGGATCACATTCAGGACCAGTATTTGGTTTTGGTATGATTTCAAAAATCTTTTAAAAAATAAAAAGGAAATAGCAGGATTTTCTAATATATATTAGAAAATCCTGTGTGTTTCAACTACTATCACTTTATGCTTAAACCTTGTAGTTCTCTTGATGTGGACATCTCAATGGTGTGTTAAGGGGATATCTTCATAAGGAGAACTAAGTAAATTACTTAGACTCCAAAAATATTTTTAAAGGGGAGGCATAAAGTGGAAAATTTTAAACTTTTTGCGGGGATATTTATTTTCTGTGTATCTTTTTATTTTATTCTTTTTGGAAAGCAGCCAAAATCTTTAACTGCTATAACAGGTGGAAGCTTGATGGTATTGGTAAAAATACTAGATCAAGAGGAAGCACTTCACGCAGTGGGGAAAAATCTGGAGATATTTTTATTGTTGATGGGGCTTATGATGGTTGTTGAAATTATGTCGGAAACAGGGATTTTCCAATGGGCAGCAATAACAGTTGCTCAAAAGGCTAAAGGAGATCCTATCAAAGTTTTGATAATGCTTTCAATAGTGACTGCTGTATGTTCAGCATTCCTAGACAACGTTACAACTATTTTGTTGATTGTTCCGATGACAGCTTTATTAGCAAGAAAATTAGAGCTTGATCCGTTTCCATTTATTATAGTGCAAATTTTTGCTTGTAATATTGGAGGAACTGCTACAATGATAGGAGACCCACCAAACCTAATTATAGCAAGTATGGGGAAATTAGATTTTAACCATTTTATTTTTAACTTAACACCATTAGTAATAATTAATATGGTTGTTTTAATTGTTACTGCAAAAATATTATTTAAGAAAAAAATGGTTGTATCAAGAGAATTAAGAGCAAGTATAATGGATTTAGAGCCAAATAGAAGTATTAAAAATAAAACTTTATTAATACAATCTTGTTGTTTATTTGGTCTAATTTTAATAGGATTTTTAACAAATATGGTAACAAATATAGGATTAGCAATAATTTCAATTTTAGGTTCTGTATTATTACTTACTTTAAGTAAAAAAAGTCCAGAGGAAATTTATAAAAAAGTTGAGTGGGAAACACTATTCTTCTTTGGTGGACTTTTTGTTCTTGTTGAAGGGGTAGACAAACTTGGAATCATATCTAAAATTGGAGAGTTTTTAGTACAATTAACTCAAGGGGATCTAAAATTAACAAGTTCGGTAGTTGTGCTATTATCAGCAGTGTTGTCACCTATTTTAGGTTCTGTTCCATATACACTATCATTCTCTAAAATTATAGCAAGTATAATTCCAAATTTTACTGGGAATACTGATGTTTTATGGTGGGCTTTATCATTAGGAGCTTGTTTAGGAGGAAATATGACTATGGTTGGAGCACCAGCAAATATAGTTGGAGTTTCAATTGCAGGAAAGGCTGATGTGCATATAAGCTTTATGGATTTCTTTAAGTTTGGAATATTAGTAGTTGTTGAATCAGTAATATTAAGTATAATATATCTAAATGTAAGATATTAATTTTTTAAGGAGGACAATATGAAATTTTCAAGTTATTTAGATCCACAATTTATATTTACAGACTTAAAGGGAACTACTCCAGAAGAAGTTATAAACGAGATGGTAGAAAAGATAGCAGAGAAAGATAAAAAAGTTTTTGATTTTAAAGCTGAAATAATTGCTTCTGTTATTAAAAGAGAGAAAGAGATTTCAACAGGTATGGGAAATGGAATAGCTATTCCGCACGCAAGACTTGAAAAATTTGATGATTTTATAGTATCAATAGGAGTTTTAGAAAATCCTATCGAAGTTGAAATTGCAGCAACAAACAAAAAAGATAATGTAAAATTGGTATTTTTAATTGTTTCAGATGTTTTAAAAAATAAAAATATCTTAAAAGTTATGAGTGCAGTTTCTAAAATAGCAACTAGACATAAAGATCTTTTAGCTAAGTTAAAAGAAGAAAAGAGAGCAACAAAAATAGTTGAGTATATTCAAGATTCAAATATAGAGATAGATCATAGAATAATAGCTGAAGATGTATTGAGTCCAGATATTGAACCAGCAGTATTAACTAATACTTTAGGAGAGATAGCAAAGAGACTTATTCTTGAACAAACAAGTGGATTGCCAGTTGTAGATAAAGATGGATATTTTTTAGGAGAAATAACTGAAAGAGAACTAATTGATTATGGAATGCCAGATTATCTTTCTTTAATGGGAGATTTAAACTTCCTTACAGTAGGAGAACCATTTGAAGAATATTTAGTAAATGAATCTACTACTACAATAGAAAAATTATATAGAAAAGATGAAGATATAATAATTGACAGAAAAACACCAATTATGGAGATTTGCTTTATTATGGTAAAAAAAGGAGTTACAAGACTATATGTTCTTGATGACGAGGGAAAATATTACGGAATGATAAAAAGATCAGACATAATTAAAAAAGTACTTCATATTTAAAATTTTAATCTTTGGGAAAGGATTTGCAATTAAATAAGGAGGAAAAAATATTATGATATATATGGCAATAGGAATGGCTATATTTTGTATCGTGTTTTATTTAATGATAACTGAGAAAGTGCCAGGACCTTGGGCAACAATGATAGGTGGACTAGTGATGGCTCTAGTAGGAATTATTAATGAAGAAGATGCCCTAGAAGCAGTTTCAGAGAGATTAGAAATTCTATTTCTTCTAATAGGAATGATGATAATAGTTCACTTGGTTTCTGAAACAGGAGTTTTCCAATGGTTTGCAATTAAAGTAGCACAATTAGTAAGAGGGGAACCTTTTAGATTAGTAGTATTACTGGCAATAGTTACAGCACTATGTTCAGCGTTTTTAGATAACGTAACTACTATTTTATTGATGGCACCAGTGTCAATTTTATTGGCAAAACAGTTAAGACTAGATCCTTTTCCATTTATAATAACAGAGGTAATGTCTGCGAATATAGGAGGGTTGGCAACTTTAATAGGGGATCCGACTCAACTTATTATAGGAGCTGAAGGAAATTTAGGCTTCAATGAGTTTTTATTAAATACAGCACCTGTGGCTGTATTAGCAATGATTTTATTGATAACAAATGTATATCTTATTTATGGAAAAAGTATGAAGGTATCTAATGAATTAAAAGCAAGAGTAATGGAATTAGATTCTTCAAGAACTTTAAAAGATCCTAAACTATTAAAGACAGCTAGTATAATATTTGCTTTAGTATTGGTAGGATTTGTTTTAAACAACTTTATAAATAAGGGATTGGCAATAATTTCTCTATCAGGAGCAATATTCCTTGTAGTTATAACCAAAAGAAAACCTAAAGAGATATTTGAAAATGTTGAATGGGAAACACTATTTTTCTTTATAGGGTTGTTTATGATGATTAGAGGAATTGAAAACTTAAATATAATAAATATAGTTGGAGATAAACTTATCAAATTGACTTCTGGTAAATTTGATATGGCTGTATTAGCTGTAACGTGGTTATCAGCTGGATTCACTTCAATTATAGGAAATGTTGCTAATGCTGCAACAATATCTAAAATCTTAGGAGTTATGATTCCTACATTTGAGAAGATAGGAGAAACAAAGGCTTTTTGGTGGGCATTATCTTTTGGATCGTGCTTGGGAGGAAACATAACAATGTTAGGATCAGCTACTAATGTAGTTGCAGTTGGGGCTGCAGCAAAAGCTGGTTGTAAAATAGATTTCTTTAAATTCTTTAAATTTGGTGGACTAATAGCTTTTCAAACTTTAATATTAGCAAGTATATATCTATATGTAAGATATATGTAAAATAATTAATGGAGTGACAAATGAGGATATTTAGATTTTCAGAGATAGATTCTACTAGTGATTTTTTAAAAAGATCGGAAGATAAAAGGGATTATGATTTGGTTATTGCTCAAACTCAAACTCGAGGAAGAGGGAGAAGAGGAAATAATTGGGTTTCTCAAAGAGGAATGGCACTTTTTAGTTTTTTACTAAAAGAGGAGCAAAACATCTCTTTAGAAGAGTATTCTAAATTACCATTAGTCACAGGAATAGCTGTTTTAAAAGGATTAAAAAGAATAGAAAATTTAGATTTTAAATTTAAGTGGACAAATGATATATATTTAGATGATAAAAAAATATGTGGCATCTTAGTTGAAAAGGTTGGAGATTTTTTTATCATAGGTATAGGAGTTAATATAAATAATAAACTAGAGGGGGCAGTAGCAGATATTGCTACTGCTCTTACTATATCTACTGGAAAAAAATATATAGTAGAAGATATAATTTTTACAATAATAGATGAATTTAAAAGTTATTATCAAAGATTTGTAGCTGGAGAATGGGAACTTATTTTAGATGAGATAAATAGCAAAAATTATCTTAAAAACAAAGAGATAACTTTAGTAGGGAGTAATTTTGAAATAAGTGGAGTAGCTAAAGATATAGCTTTAGATGGAAGATTAGAGATAGAAACAAGTAAA
>JAUNAY010000086.1 GCA_030527385.1 Fusobacterium sp.
TAGTATAGATGGAGAGTTAAAGAATGTTGATAAATTGTGGGAACCTTTTGCAAGAGGAGAGAATGCTCAGGATAAAAAGATAGATGGAAATGGTTTAGGACTATCAATAGTAAAAAAAATAATGGAGTTAAATAAAATAGATTTTGGAATAAAAATAGAAGAAAATAAGTTTCAGTTCTTTTTTGACATATTCAGGTCATAAAACTATGTTATTATTTTTTTACAAAGAGAAAGATAAGATAGATGGAGGGATAGAATATGAAAAAGATGGCAATAGTAGGAATGATGTTATTTGTAGTGGGAGCGACATCTTTTGCAGGACATCATCATAATAATAACTGTAATCTACATAATCAAAATTGTGTAGTTGCTACAAAGAAAGCAAGAGTTGCAAAAAGAGATCCTGAATTAGAAAAATCAAGATTGTTAGTTGATGAAAAAAATTTAGAAATTAGAAAAGAACTTATTAAAACTACTCCAGATTGGAAAAAAATAGAAAGATTAAATAATGAGATAGCAACAGAACAAAGTAGAAGAAAAACTGCTAATATGAAAAGTAGATTTGAAGCTAGACAAAAAATAGAGCAACAAGCACAAAAAACTAAATAATTAAATAAAAGCCTGTAAGTACATTTGTAAATACAGGCTTTTGCTATTAATTTAGTGAATTGATAAGTTCAACAACATAGTTATAAACTCTTTCAGTAGAGTCAATTTCAAGATATTCACTAGGTACGTGAACATCTCTTAAATTTGGTCCAACACTGATAAAATCAATATTAGGATAGTTTTGAGAGATTGCTCCACACTCAAGTCCAGCGTGAATAACTTCGACTTTCATATCTTTATTATAAAGTTTTTTGTATACTTCTAAAGCTTTTTCTCTAAGTTTAGATTCAGATCTAAATTTCCATTCAGGGTAACCAGCTGAAAATTCAAATGTAGCCCCATTTTCTTTTAAAATATTAGAAATTTTTTCTTTTAATTCTTTAAGAACAACAGGATCAGAGCTTCTTAGAGATACAATAATATTGATACCATTTTCTAAAGTTTTAACTATTGCAAGATTATCAGAAGATTCTACAATTTCTGGGTACTCTTTCATCCAAGTGTTAACTCCTGTTGGAATCTCTTTAATAGTTTTTATATATCTATCAAGTGATGTAGAAGCAAGAGCAGTTATCTCTTTTTTAGTTTCCACTTCTAAAGTAAATGACATTTCAGCTTCAAAAGAACTGTAAATTTCTTTTACTTCTTTAGTGATATTATTGATTAGATCTTTGATGTCTGATGTAGAAGCAAGAACAATTTTTCCGTTTCTAGGGATAGCATTGTCTTTAGTTCCACCAGATATTTCTACAAGTGAGTAGTTAGCAACTTTTTTTAATTTTTCAAGAACTTCAACCAAAATTTTATTTGCGTTTCCTCTTTTTTGATTGATTTCAACTCCCGAATGTCCACCTTGTAACTTATCTAAAGAAAGAGTGTATAAATTAACATCTGTTAAATTTTCTTTCTCAATAGGTAGTAAAATATCAATTTCAGTTCCACCAGCAGACCCAACAGTAACTATTCCTTCATCTTCAGAGTCTAAGTTGATTAACATTTTTCCTTTTAAAACGCCAGCTTCAAGAGATAAAGCTCCATTTAGATCAACCTCTTCAGAAGTAGTAGCAAGAAGTTCAATCTCTCCAGCTTTGATAGATTCATCTTCTAAAATTGCCATTCCCATAGCAATAGCAATTCCATTATCTGCACCAAGAGTAGTTTTATTTGCTCTCAATCTATTTCCCTCAACTATTAGATCAATAGGATCTTTTTTAAAGTCGTGAGTAGTATCACTATCTTTTTCACAAACCATATCCATATGTCCTTGAATAACAATTCCAGGGGCATTTTCATACCCTGGAGTTGCTTTTCTTCTAAGAACAACATTGTAATATTTATCTTGATAAGTTTCTAAATTAAGTTTTTTACCAAATTCAACAAGATAATCACTGATAGCTTTTTCATTGTATGACTCTCTTGGAATTTTAGATATTTCTTCGAAATAATAAAAAACTCTTTCAGGTTTAATATTAGTTAGTTTTCTCATAAAATCACCTTGTTATATAAATGTTCCTATTACAAGAGCTATAACTGAATATGCTCCCATAATTATCATAAGTGGCATAATATATTTTAACCATTTGTTGAATGTAGTTCCTGCCATTTCAAGAGTAACAAGAATAAGTCCTGTTGGAGTAATGAATGACATTAAACCTTGACCCCAGTTATAAGCATTGATTACAACCTCTCTTGATAGACCAACACTGTCAGCAAGTGGAGCCATAATAGGCATTGTAAGAACTGCAAGTCCTGATGATGATGGTATAAAGAATCCTAAGAATGAGAATACAACAAGTTGAGCTATTGCAAATAGACTTCCACTCATTCCTGTGATCATATTGATAGAGTAATTTAATAGTGTATCAGAGATCATTCCGTTATCCATAACTATATTAATAGCTCTAGCAAGTCCAATAGTAAGAACAACCCCTACAAGATCGGCAGCTCCGTCAATAAATGTATTAACAGCCTCTTTTTCAGGTAGTCCTGAAAGTACCATAATAATTATAGCTACTCCAAGGAATAGTGCTGACATAGCATCAAACCACCAACCATTTATTGCAACTCCCCAAATTAAAACTATAAATGCAAGTGAGAATATAAGTAAAATAAGTTTTCTTCTTACTGTAAACTCTATGATAGTATCCTCTTGATAATTTTTTAAGAATTGCTCTCTAATTGAAGCTTCTTCATCATAAACAAGAGAGTTTTTAGGGTCTTGATTTACTTTTTTAGCATACCAGTACATATATAGTAAAGTTATAATAGAACCTATAATTAAGACAACTATTCTAAATGTAAGTCCACTTGTAAAACTTATACCAGCAGCATTTGAAGCTATAACAACAGAGAATGGGTTTACAGTAGAGAACATAGTTCCTATTGAAGATCCCATATATATAGCAGCTATACAAGTAATGGCATCAAATCCACTGACAAGGAAGATAGGCATTAGTATAGGATAAAATGCGATAGTTTCTTCAGCAAGTCCAAAAGTAGTTCCTCCTAAAGTTGTAAGAGCAAATACAAGAACTACAAGTATAAACTCTTTACCTTTTGTTTTTTTCGATAAAGCACCAATACCTGCATCAAAAGCTCCTACTTTATTTACAAGTCCAATAATACCTCCAAGTATTAAAACAAAAATCATAATGTCAACAGAGTCCATAACACCTATTACAGGAGATTTAATAACATCAACTATACCTTGTGGTTGTTGCTCAATTTGAACATATGTTCCAGGGATAGCAATAGGTTTTTTAATAGTTCCATCTTCAAATTTAGAAAGATCTAGTTGAATGTGTAGATCTTCAAGAACTTTTTGTGTAGCTGGGATAGCTTTTGTTTCATCATTATGATCTGTTATTATAAAATCTCTAGTTGCTTCATCATAAGTTAACCTAGAAAATTTACCAGATGGTACAATGTAAGTTAAAACTGCAGCTAAAATTAAAATGATAAAAAGTACAGTAAACGCCGTAGGGAATTCACGTTTTTTCTTTTGACTCAAAATAATCACTCCTTAAAATTTTTTTGTATATAAAATTGAACTAGTTAGCTTGTAAAATTAGTATGCTATACGTAAAAAATATTTACAAACCAATAGTTTTATACTAAAAAAATACACTTACAAATATAATATAAAATAATTTTTTGTTGATGTCAAGAAAAGTTTTATGAGGTTAATATATTAAAAAATTTTTTTTAAAAAATTCTTTGATATAAAAAAGAGCTTATTGAATTTTTCAAAAGCTCTACTAAAAATTATATTTCATTACTGATGTAAAAATTAGAAGCTGATACCATTTAAAAAATTACTACAAAAATATTAATATATTAACACTGTTATTATACCATAAAAATATAAAAAAAATATAAATTTTAAAAAATAAAATAACAAATTAAAAAACAATATGTTAAAAGTTGTCTACTCTTTGGGGTCCTCTCTACTTCTCTTTTCTTCCTCTTTCTTTTGATTTTCTTTTAAATAATTTTAGCTCTCCCCCTGTTAATGGGAGACTCTAATAGTTAGAGTAAATTTTATTTTATTATAAGGGAAGGCATATGCTTTCCAAAGGGGAGATAATTATGAGAAAATTAGCACTTTTACTAGGATCATTAGTAGTAGTAGCTTCAGCATCAGCTAAAGAAGTAGTACCAGCACCAGTAGTAGTTGAAGAAGCACCAGTACAAATCGTAGAAAAAGAAGTAATAGTTTACAGAGACAAAGAAGAAGGATTCAGACCAAATGGATTTGTAGATCTACAATACAGATACTATGGAAGAACTGAAAAAAACAACGGAGAATCTGATAAAGATTGGAACGGAGAAAATAATCATTCAAGAATCCAATTATTAGGAAAAATTAATGTGACTGAAAATCAAGCGTTTGAATACAGAGCAAGAGTATTTAATGACCTTGATAAAGAAACTGGATTACAAGCAGGAGATAAAGATACAGCAGTAAGATTAAGATATTTCTATAATCACGGAAAATTAGGAGATTCTAAAGTTAATCTAACTTCAAGAGTTCACTATAATGACGGTGGAGATAGCCAAGAATTAGAATATCAAGCAAGATTCAACTTTGCTGAGTATATGTTCAACAATGATTTTGTAAAAACAACTGATTTCACATTAGCACCTAAATACAAATATGTATGGTCTGATGACAATAGTTCAGCTTATGATAACCAAGTAGGATTAGAATTTAATTCATTCTATGAATTACCTTGGGGATTCTCACACGAATTAAATGTGTATGCTGATCAACATTTCTTTGGAAAAGGAAAAGAAATAACTACAAGAGATGGTAAACAAGATGATAACTTTACAGTTTCAGTAGAAGCTTACTTATATCACACATTACCATTATACTCTAACGACAAACTATCAATCGCTTTCAAAAATGAAGGAGGATTTGATACTTGGGATTGGTCAAAAGAAAAAGAATTTACAGCAGCAACAGAATCAGCACCTGAACATGAAGATGACGATGTTACTTACCAAGCATACTTACTATCAACAGTTGGAGCAGAATATCAAGCAACTCCAAATGTAGTATTATATGCAGAAGCTGGAGCAGAATACAGAAACTGGCAAATTACTTCAGAAAAATCAGCATCTAACTGGAGATGGCAACCAACAGTTTGGGCTGGATTCAAAACTACATTCTAATTTAGTTAAAAATTTAATATGAATTTTAATCCCTGTCATTTGACAGGGATTTTTTTGTATAAAAATTTGAAAAAGTTATACAAAAAAATTATAAT
>JAUNAY010000087.1 GCA_030527385.1 Fusobacterium sp.
TATATCCGTGAACTCCACCAGATAATTGAGTCATTGCATCAGTAAATTGTGAAGCATCTAATAAACCTAATAAAGTTAATCCTTTACCAAAGTCTCCACCTTTATCCGAGTTTTGCTCTAAAACTTTTCCAAAATCTGATAATTCTGATTTTCCAACAGTTTCAGTATAGCTTTTCTTTCTTGCTATTAAATCTCCATCAGCATTTTTTTCATATTCCCACATTGCAGAAGATTCAAATTTAGCATTTCCAGCTTCTATTTCATCTCCTAAGATTTCACTAATATTAAACTCTTTTTCTCCTTTACTTCCATTAAAAGCTATTTTAATATTTCCAGCTAATGTCAATTTATCTTTTCCAGTATCAATTAAAGAAGAGTTTTCAGTTCTATTTTGTAAATCTACTACAAGATTTGAATTTTTTATAGTTAATCCTGTTTTATCTCCATTTAACTCTTTATTATTATTAATATATTTATCTGTCTCTTTATTAAATTCTAATGAAATATTTGAATTTAAAATTACAGCATCATCTGTCGAATTTTCAGCTTTAAGAGATACTATTTTATCATAACCAGTTATAGCTAAGTCTTTATATTCACTTCCACCTTCTACTGCTAAAACATCTACACCATCATTTCCTCTAATATTACCTATTACTTTAGAGTCTTTTTTTAAGACAACAGTATTATTAGTTCCTTTTCCTGAATCAATAGCAAATCCATCTCCAGCATCTATAACTCCATTGTTTATCAAAATATTATTTTTTCCTTGATAAAAAAATATACCTATGGCTTCATTTTCTGCTTTTATATCTTTATTGTTTACTACTTTTCCACTACCACTTCCAAACTGTATTCCCTTTGCTCCCTTACCAGAAGCTATCAATTTATTATTATTTATAAACTCATTTTTCTTTGTACCAGATCCTGCATTTATATATACACCAGTTGCATTTCTTCCAATAGCTTTTATAATTCCGTCATTTTTTGCTATTCCTTTATTTAATTGAATACCTTTTGAGTTTTCTCCAGAAACATTAATAATTCCATTAGAATTATTGCTAAATACTGCATTGTCATTATTATTTTGAACTCCAATTGCTCCTGCTTCTACATATATATTTCCATTGTTTTCTGCATTTCCTTTAGAATTAAGAAATATCCCTTTAGAGTCTTTATCAGTAATTATCATATCTTTATTATTATAAAAGTTTCCATCTGATCCACCGTTAAAATAAACTCCTATTCCATTTTTAGATACTTCTATTCTATTTTCATTTTTAGCACTATTCTTTTCCCCACTTGTTGAGCTATTGTTGATAAAAATTCCTTTAGAATTTTTATCACTTACTTTTATAACTCCATTATTTATTCCAGTTCCTTCTTTTCCTTTTTCAAATTTTACATTTATTCCTATTGCACCATTTTTTACTTCTAATTCGTCATTCTTTTGGACAACTCCCTCTTTACCTGCTGCCCAAATTCCTGTTCCACTTGTAACTGTCTTAGAATATGAAACATTTGTAAGCACCAATAACGCTAACAATAGAAATTTTTTATTAACTCCCATTATTCCCTCCAAAATCTAACACCTATATATTTTCTAATCCTCTTTCATAAATCTATCATATGCTGTTTTTTGTATCTCTTTTGATCTTTGAAGTCCTATATCATTTAATCTTTCAATATATCCATTCCAATCCTTTTCAACATCTGATACACCTAATAGCCAAATTTGTGCCATCTCTTCTGTCACATTACGAAGTTGTGATTCTATTTTCAATAACTCTTTTATCTCTTTCTTTGTATATTTTAATACTGGCATAGGTGCTTGGATTGCATCATTTTTCATATATTCATTCATATCTTTTACAGTTATATCTGATGCCCATTGTTTTTCATTATCTGCATCTTGGAACATTCCTAGTCTATATTGTGCTCCTGTTTCTCTTATAACTGCTAGAGCATTTTTTCCTTGAGGATTTTTTAAAACTTTATCTGTAAATTGAGGTTTTCCATTTACCATAGTATATGTATCCCCTTCAATACCAAAGTTCCATAATCTTCTTCCCTCTTCACTATACCAGAAATCAAAATATTTAATTATTGTTATAGGATCTTTAGCTTTATAACTAATTCCCCAACCACCCATATATGTTGGTCTTGCTGTGGCTGTTTTCTTATTTCCATTATATTCTGGTGGTAACATAACAGAAAAATCAAATCCAGGTATTACATTTTTTAATTTTTCATTATATGATCCTGTACTTGCAAACCAGTCATTTGTAAATCCACCTAAGTTATTACTTAACATATAATCTCTTGATGATAATCCTCTTGTAAATACCTCTTGGTCTATTAGTCCCTCTTTATACCATTTTGCTAAATTTATCATAGCATTTTTATATTCTGGCTCTGCTGGACCAAAAACTGGTTCTCCATTTTTTTCATACCACACAAATTGCGCCTTAAAAATATCTGTAAGTGCCATCATTACTTTTCTATTGATATTAGCTCTTAAGAATAATGGAACTTCATCTTTTTTTCCATTTCCATTTGGATCTTGCTCTTTAAAAGCTTTTAATACTGTATAAAGTTCGTCCACTGTTTGAGGCTCTTTTAATCCTAATTTTTTTAACCAATCTTTTCTTATGTAATATCCTTGTGAACAACTCAAATTAAAATAATCATTATAGTTTGGAATCATATAGATATGTCCATCTGCCGCAATAGCATCTTTTTTATATCTTGGATTTTCTTCCCAGAATTTTTTTATATTTGGTGCATATTTATCAACCAAATCTTCTAATGGAATTAATCCTCCATCTATTCCAAGTTTTTCTAATTCATCTGTCAATTCATATGCAATTATATCTGGAATTAGTCCTGAAGATATCATTAAGTTAAATGCTTGTACCTCTTCACTTTGGTTTTTTGATGCTGTTCCTACCAATTTTACATTTGTCATCTCAAAAGCTTTTTGATATACTGGCAACTCTCCATCAAAAGCTTTTCCCAAAAATATACCAAATATTGTAAAAGCTTTTGGCTTTTCTGTTATTATATGTCCCTCTATTTTCTTTGTTGGACCATCAATTTTTACCTCTTCTACTCCACACCCTATTAGTGATGTCATAGCCATTAAACCTATTAAAATTTTCTTTATATTCATTTTTTCCTCCCACTAATTATCCTTTTACTGCTCCTAAAGTAACTCCTTTTTTAAAGAATTTTTGAATAAATGGATACACTGTTAATATTGGAATTAATGATAATGCTATTACTGCATATATTACTGTTTGAGGAGATGTCAAACTTTCCATTGTGATCATTTGACTTGCTTCTCCAGCCATATCTTTTTCAATTATTAATTTTTTCAAGAATACTTGTAATGGAGCTTTTTTATCATCAATCAATAATACCATTGTCCAGAAATATCCATTCCATCTTGAAACTGCATAAAACAGTGATACTGTTGTTAATGCTGATCCTGATAGTGGTAGATATATTTTTGTCATTATTTGGAATTGTGATGCTCCGTCTATTCTTGCTGATTCCTCTAATGATTTTGGAATAGCTTCAAAGAAAGATTTTAAAATAATTACGTTAAATGTATTTATTGCAAATCCCAAAATAACTCCTGTATAGCTATTGATTAAATATAAATCTCTAAAATTTAAGTATCTTGGAATAATTCCTGGATCAAACCACATAGTCATTATAACTAGCATAGTTATTAATTTTCTAAATTTTAATTCTGGCTTTGAAAGAACATAAGCACCTGTTATTGTAAAAAACATACTTACAGCAGTTCCAACCACTGTTATAAATATTGAGTTTCCATAGGCTCTCCACATTCCAGTTAAATTCATTGCAGTTTTAAATGATTCCAAAGTAAACCCTTTAGGAAATAGTGTTACAACTCCAGACTCTACAAAATATGGTTTACTTACAGCTGCCGAAAAAACATATATTATAGGATAAACAAATATACAAGCAAATATTGTTAAAAGAACGTAATTAGCTATATTGAATATTTTTTCGTCCATTCCTAATTTTATCTTATTACTCACTTTTTACCTCCCAATTACCATAGACTTGACTGAGTAACTTTTTTACTCCATCTATTTGCACTATATACAAGTACAAATCCCACAAAAGCATTAAATAGTCCTACTGCTGTGGCAAGTCCAAAATCTTGCATTAACATTCCTGTTCTATACACATATGTACTTATTACATCTGCTGTTGAATAAGTCGCTGGTTGATATAACAATAATACTGTTTCAAAAGCTACATTTAGCATACTTCCAACTTTTAATACAAGCATTATTACAATAGTTGGTATAATTGCTGGTATTGTTATGTGTCTTAATTGACTAAATTTATTTGCTCCATCTATTCTTGCAGCTTCATACAACTGCTCATCTACTGCTGTCAATGCTGCTAAATATATTACTGCATTAAATCCAGTTGTTTTCCACATATTTAATCCTGTAAATATTCCTCTAAAAAATTCTGGTTTAGATAAGAAATATATCTTTTCAAATCCTAATTTCTCTAATATCATATTTACAACTCCAGTACTTGGAGATAATACATTTATTGTAATTCCTGTGGCTACAACTATTGCTATAAAATATGGAATAAATGAAGCTGTCTGAACAATAGACTTAAAATATCTATTTTTAACTTCATTTAGCATCAAAGCAATTAAAATAGCAAATGGAAATTCTAAACATAGACTATATATATTTAACATTAGTGTATTTTTTAATGTTGTATAGAAATATGGACTTGTCAAAAACTCTTTAAAGTTATACATTCCTATCCATTCACTTCCAGATATTCCTCTAAATAAACTATAATCCTTAAATGCTATTAATAATCCATACATTGGTTTAAACATAAATACTGCATACCAAAGTATAAAAGGAATTAAAATTAAATATAGCATTTTTTGATCTCTATCAAACCCTTTTATTTTCATATTATTCTTCTCCTATAAAGTTATATTTTCCTCAGTTTCAGCATCAAATATATGAGCTCTTTTTATATTAAAATAGAATTCTCCCTCTTCTCCATACTTAACATTTTCTGTTTTTCTTGCTTCTATTCTTGATGTAAACTCACAACCATCTATTGTAAAGTATAAGAACTCTTCATTTCCCATATGTTCTACTACACTTACTTGTCCTTTCAAGAAGTTTACCTTTTCTCCCTCTGGGTGTGTCACTTTATTTCCTATATTTTCTGGTCTTATTCCTAAAATAACTTTTTTACCTATATAATTT
>JAUNAY010000088.1 GCA_030527385.1 Fusobacterium sp.
ATATTAACATAGCTTATAGTATGGTTAATATGAAACTAAGAGATTTTTACTCGTCGATTGAAGATTTCTGTGAAGGGGAAGATGTAGAAAAAGAGGAGTTAATAAAACGTTTTAGTGACAACGGATATATTTATAACTCTGAAAATAATCAATTTACTTTTAAATAAATATAAAAAATAAAGTACCTCGAAAGATAATTAAATCTTAGAGGTACTTTGTTTTAATAAGAATATTCAAAAGATGAATATTGAATAAGTTTAGTTGAAATATTTTTTAATTAAAGCATCATATGTTCCATTAGCTTTTATTTCATTAAGAGCTTTTTCTACTTTTTCAAGAAGTTCTTTATCATTTTTTCTTAGAGCAATTGCATACTCTTCTTGTTCAGCATCAGCTTTAGCTAAAGTTAATCCTTTGTTTTGTTCTACATAATTTTTAGCAGGTTCAGAATCTAGTACAACAGCATCTACTTTATTAGCTTGTAATGCCATAACTCCAGCATAAGCAGCATTAAATCTTTCAATATTAACTCCTTCAATTTCACTTACAATAGTATCTCCAGTGAATCCAAGCATAACAGCAACTTTTTTACCTTTTAAATCATCGAAAGATTTTATTGAGTCATCTCCCTCTTTAACTATAATAACTTGACTTGCAGTATAGTATGGTTGTGTAAATGAAACTGTTTTTTGTCTTTCTTCAGTAGCTGTCATTCCAGCAATAACTAAATCTACTTTTTTCATTTGAAGAGCAGGTAAAAGTCCGTCAAAAGACATATCTATTACTTTTACATCTGCGTCCATAACTTTTCCAAGTTCATTAACTAGCTCAATATCAAATCCTGTAACTTCACCTTTATCAAGATATTCAAATGGTGGGAACTCTGCATTTGTACCTACAAAGATTTTTTCTTTTGCCATAGCTGAAACTGATAAAGATAAAACTAATGTTCCCATAAGTAAACTTTTAATAAATTTTTTCATAATAAATTCCTCCTAATTTTTATATTATATCTGTATTAATTAACTTAATTATTTATTTAAAACTTTATCTAAGAACTCTTTTGTTCTTTCGTGTTTAGGATTTTCAAATAGTTCTATTGGAGTAGTATCTTCTAAAATATCTCCCTTGTCCATAAAAAATACTCTGTTAGCAACATTTTTAGCAAATCCCATTTCGTGAGTTACTATTAACATTGTCATTCCCTCTTTTGCTAGATCTCTCATAACATCAAGAACCTCTTTTATCATTTCAGGATCCAATGCAGATGTAGGTTCGTCAAATAACATAACTTCTGGTTCCATAGCCAATGCTCTTGCAATAGCTATTCTTTGCTTTTGTCCTCCAGATAGTTGGTTAGGATAAGCAGGTGCTTTATCTTTTAAACCTACTTTTTCAAGAAGTAGTAACGCTTTCTTTTCAGCTTCCTCTTTTGAATATCCTTTGATTTTCATAGGTGAAAGAGTAAGATTTTCAAGAACTGTTTTGTGAGGAAATAGATTAAAATGTTGAAATACCATTCCTACTTTTTCACGAATTTTATTTATATTTGTATCTGTTCCCATAAGATCTTGATTATCTATATATATATGTCCAGCTGTTGGTTCTTCAAGTTTGTTTAAGCATCTTAAGAATGTAGATTTACCACTTCCAGATGGACCTATTATAGCTATAATATCGCCTTTTTTTACTTCTGTACTAATATTTTTTAAAACTTCTAATTTTCCATAACTTTTATATAAATTTTCAACCTTAATCACTTACTTTCAACCCCTTTTCTACATTTCTCATAACTTTAGTAAATAATGCTGTTAATATTAAATAGATAAGTCCAACTGCTAATAGTGGTTCAACCCCTCTATATGTTTGACTTGTGATTATATTTGCAGATCTTAATAGATCAACTCCACCGATAAATCCTACTATTGAAGTTTCTTTTAAAAGTGTTATAAACTCACTTACAAGTGCAGGTAGAATTTTTTTAATAGCTTGTGGAATTATAACTTCTTTCATTGCTGTTCCATAAGGCATTCCTAAAGCTCTAGCAGCTTCCATTTGTCCTTTATCTAGCCCCTCAATACCTGCTCTTATTATTTCAGCAACATAAGCACCAGAGTTAATTCCAAATGAAAGTCCAGCTATAACAAGAATTGGTGTGTCTCTTAAAGCTCCAACAAATATTAAGTTAGCTAAAATCATTAGTTGCACAACAGCTGGAGTTCCTCTAATTATATCAACATATCCGAATGCTAAAGAAGATATAGGATTGAATTTTTCCCAACCTTTTTTATGCTTTAAAGGATAAAATTGTGAAAGTTCCATAAGTGCAATTAAAATCCCAAGAATAATTCCTATTAGAGTAGCTAGTAAAGTTGTTCCGATTGAAAAAGCTAGACCATTTACAATGTACATATATCTATCTCCTCCAATAAAAATGTCTTTCAGTAAAACTAAGTAATCCATTTATTTCCCCCTTTATAAAAATTTAATTTTGTTATTTTAGTTATAAAAAAATGCAACCATTAAAAATGGTTGCATTAAACTTCTAAAAAAAAATCAATAGATAAAATCTATTGATCATAATTTCATTCTATCTATGCTCATAGAATATAAAAATAAAATAAGTTCATATATTATATTTTTATATCTAATCTTTTCAAGAAAGTTTAAATCTGATCAACCAATTTAAAAGAATAAGGTTTGATATTTAATTTTTTACTTGTCCTTATCCTAAATCTCCTGATCATTTTTCCCCTCCTTGTTTGTTTTTTGATTTGCCTAATTATATATCCTAAAAAAATAAATGTCAAGTATTTTTTTAGATAATATATTTTTATTTTTTACATAAACTTAAAATATATTTTTATTTTGATGTAGGAACTATTGACTTTTAATGATAATAATGCTATTATAAAAGACATTAGTACTATATTGAAGGAAAATTATAATTAAGGAAGTGGTAAAATGAGTTACAAATCAAAATTAGATCTTAGACAAACAGAGGTTGCAATAAAACAAGTAAAGGATTTCTTTGAAAGAGAGTTAGCAAAAGAGCTAAATCTTACAAGAGTTTCAGCACCATTATTTGTAAAGCCTGAATCAGGTTTAAATGACAACCTTAGTGGAATAGAAAGACCTGTAAGTTTTATAACAAAAGCAGGAGATAAAGCTGAAATAGTTCATTCTTTGGCAAAATGGAAAAGAATGGCACTTCATAATTATAACTTCAATATAGGTGAAGGGCTTTATACAGATATGAATGCAATTAGAAGAGATGAAGATACAGATTTTATACATTCATACTATGTAGATCAATGGGACTGGGAAAAAATTATAGCAAAAGAAGATAGAAATGAAGAAACTTTAAAGAAGATAGTTGAAGGAATTTTTGGAGTTTTAAAAAATACTGAAGATTATATATGTGGAATATATCCAGAGCTTTCAAGAAAAATACCAGAAAAAATAACATTTATAACAACTCAAGAACTAGAAGATAAATATCCTCAACTTACTCCAAAAGAGAGAGAACACGCAGCAGCAAAAGAGTATGGGGCTATATTTATTATGAAAATAGGAGGAGTATTAAATTCTGGAGAAAAACACGATGGAAGAGCTCCTGACTATGATGATTGGGAACTAAATGGGGATATAATTTTATATTATGAACCTTTAGGAATAGGGCTTGAACTTTCTTCTATGGGAATTAGGGTAGATGAAGACTCTTTAGCTAAACAACTTAAAATAGCAGGTTGTGAAGATAGAAAAACTCTTGAATATCATAAAATGTTATTAAATAAAGAACTTCCATACACAGTAGGAGGAGGGTTAGGACAATCTCGTATTTGTTTATTCTTCTTGGATAAATTACATATTGGAGAGGTTCAAGCTTCAATGTGGCCAAAGGAAGTTCACGAAATTTGTAAAAAATTAAATATTCACTTATTATAAAAATATGGCATCTTCTATCTTAATTATTTAAGTTAGAGGGTGCTTTTTTATTATATTTTATAGTTATAAAGATAATATTAGAGAGTTTAAATTTGAAAAAAACTATTGTATAATATTAATAACATAAAATATAGTGAGGTGGAGTATGTTTAAATTAATAAAAAATGTTGAAATTTATAATCCAGAATTTAAAGGAGTTCAAGATATTCTTTTTTGCAATGATAAAATTGCAAAAATAGATAAAAATATTATTTTTGATGGATTTGATTGTGAAATAATAGATGGAACAGGGAAAAAAGCAGTTCCTGGGTATATAGACCAACATATTCATATTACAGGTGGAGGAGGAGAGGGAAGTTTTAAAACAAGAGTTCCAGAAGCTCCATTGTCAAAAATAGTAGAGGCAGGAGTTACAACTGTAATAGGAGTATTAGGAACAGACAGTACTACAAGAAGTGTTGAAAATATTGTAGCAAAAGCTAAAGGATTAAAAGAAGAGGGAATCTCTTGCTATGTAACAACAGGAGCTTATGAATTTCCATCACCTACAATTACAGGAACAGTAAAAAGAGATGTGACTTTTATTGAAGAGATTATAGGAGTAAAACTTGCAATATCAGATCATAGAGCATCATATATAGATGAGGCTATACTTGAAGATTTAGCTTCACAAGTTAGAACTGCTGGAATGTTTTCAAATAAAGCAGGAGTTGTAGTTTTACATATGGGAGATGGAGATAGAGTTTTATCTCAAGTAATGAATGTTATAGAAAAATCAGAAATACCAATAAAACATTTTTTACCTACACACGTAAATAGAAAAAAAGAGGTTTTTGATTCTGCGTTAGAATTTGCTAAAAAAGGTGGATATATTGATATAACAGATTCTTTTGGAGAAGAGGATTATTCTACTGCAGCCAAAGGGGTAGTTATGGCAAAAGAAGCAGGAGTAGATTTAAGTCATATAACATTTAGTTCAGATGGCTATGGAAGTTTTTCAGATTATGATGCAGCTGGTAATTTGATAAGAATAGGAGCTTCTCCTATTAATGTTCATCAAGCTGAAATAAAAAGACTTATTAATAAATATGGTTTTACTTTGAGTGAAGCTTTACAATTTTTAACTATAAATCCTGCTAAATTCTTAAAACTTTATCCTGCAAAGGGGATACTAGCAGAGGGAAGCGACGCTGATATGTTGTTATTAGATGAAAATCTTGATATTACAGATGTTTTTGCTCTTGGAAAACAATTTGTAAGAAACAAAAAAGTTATCAGAAAAGGAACTTATGAAGAATAAGAAAAAAAGATGGAGGTAGAGGTGGAAGAAAGAGAAAAAATA
>JAUNAY010000089.1 GCA_030527385.1 Fusobacterium sp.
ATGAAGAGGAGATAGAAAGAATTTCTGCAATTTGTAAGGAAAAATCTCAAAAGATAAGAGTAATGCTTAGAATAAATATAGGAATAGATGCCCATACGCACGAGTATATACAGACATCAAAACATTCATCAAAATTTGGAGAATCAATTTTTGATGAAAGATTTCCAGAGATAGTAGAAAAGATAACAACAGATAAAAATTTAGAATTTTTAGGTTTTCACTGTCATATAGGATCTCAAATTTTTGATACAAAAGCTTTTCACGAAGGAATAGAGGTAATGATAAAAGAGACTAAAAAGATATCGGAAAAGTTGAATGTAAAAATTCCAGAGATAAATCTAGGTGGAGGTTTTGGAGTTTATTATACAGAAAAGGATACAGCTATAAATATAGAAGAATTTATGAGATCAATGATTAATCATATAGAAAAAAGTTTAGCAAAAGAAAAAATGGATATTGAAAAAGTATCAATAGAGCCAGGAAGAAGTATAATAGGAAACGCAGGAAGCACACTTTATACAGTAGGAGGAAGTAAGGATACCTATGGAGGAATAAAGTATGTGTTTATAGATGGAGGAATGACAGATAATATAAGACCAGCTCTATATCAGGCAGAATATGAAGCAGTAATAGCAAATAAATTAAATGAACCAGAAGATGAGATGGTAACAGTAGCGGGAAAATGTTGTGAGTCAGGAGATTTGATAATAAAAAATAGAAAGTTAGCGAAAGCAAAAAGAGGAGATCTATTGTTAGTAGCAACAACAGGAGCTTATGGATATTCAATGTCGAGCAACTATAATAAGGCTCAAAGACCAGCGGTAATATTTGTAAAAGATGGAAAAAGTGCTATTTCAATAAAGAGAGAAAGCTTAGAAGACTTAATAAAAAATGATGTTTATACAGAACTTTAAGGAGAAAATATGGAGATTATAGATATAAAAACATTAGTTGAAAATGAAAAACAATGGCTTGTTGATGTGAGAAGAGATCTACATAAACACCCAGAATTAGGGCAACAAGAGTTTAGAACAATGAATAAGATATGTGAATATTTAGATGAAATGGGAGTTTCATATAGGAAAGAAGTTTTTAAAACTGGTGTAATAGCAGAGATAAAGGGAGAAAATAGTGAGTATACTGTAGGAATTAGAGCAGATATAGATGCACTTCCTATAATAGATAGAAAAAGTTGCTCATATGCTTCAGAAAATCAAGGTGTATGTCACGCCTGTGGACACGATGCACATACAACAATAGCTTTAGGAGTTATTAGATATTTTGCTAAAAATAAAATTGTTCCTCCTTGTAATCTAAGATTTTTCTTTCAACCAGCTGAAGAAACAGTTGGAGGAGCAAAACCTATGATAGAAGAGGGAGCATTAAAAGATGTAAATTGTGTTTTTGGACTTCACGTAGATGAAGATCTACCAACTGGAGATATAGGGATAAAATATGGGGCGATGAACGCTTCATCAGATACTTTAAAAATAAATATATATGGTAAATCTTGTCACGGAGCATACCCAAGTGGTGGGGTAGATGCTATTCTTGTAGCTTCTCACGTGATGATAGCTCTTCAATCAATAGTGAGCAGAAATTGTGACGCAAGAGAGAGTGCAGTAGTTACAATAGGAACAATTAAAGGAGGAACTCAAGGAAATATAATCGCTGATAAAGTAGAGTTAGTAGGAACTTTGAGAACACTAAATCCAAAAGTAAGAGCTATGGCATTAGAAAGAATAGAAGAGATAGTAACCAATGTTCCAAAAGGATTTGGAGGAAAAGGAGAGTTTATAAGAGAACCTGGATATACAGCACTGATAAATCATAATAAAGAAGTAGATATAATAAAGGAAAATGCTACTAAACTTTTAGGAGCAGAGAGAATATATGAAAGAAAAGTGGCAAATATGGGAGTAGAAGATTTTGCTTACTTTATTGAAAATACTCCAGGAGCTTTCTTTACATTAGGGGTTAAAAATGTGGAAAAAGGTATAGATAATCCAGCACACAATGGACTTTTTGATATAGATGAAGATGCTTTGCCTATTGGGGTAGAGATGCAAATAATGAATATATATTCTGCATATAACAAAAGATAAAACAAAAATGGACTGCTTTGCAACAGTCCATTTTTCATATTTTTTATTTCACAGCTATAACTTCAATTTCAACTTTGACATCTTTTGGAAGTCTAGCTACTTCAACACAAGCTCTAGCAGGTTTTACATCTCCTAGATATTCGTTGTAAATTTCATTTATAAGAGCAAAATCTTCCATATTTTTAATAAATACAGTAGCTTTTACAACATTGTTTAAGCTGTATCCACCAGCTGTAAGAATAGCTTTTACATTTTCTAAAGATTGTTTTGTTTGATCTTGTACATCATCAGAAATAAGCTCCATTGTTTCAGGAACAAATGGGATTTGTCCAGAGACATAAAGAGTGTTGTTTACCTCAATAGCTTGAGAATAAGGTCCTAAAGCAGCAGGTGCTTTTTCAGTATGAATAACTCTTTTCATTTTTCCTCCTATTGATTAAGTAGTAAATTTTGAAGTTTTTCTTTTAAAGCTTTAGATTTTTTAGGATCTCCTTTAGCAGAGATTCCAACAGTATAATTTTCTGTTTCTAAAACACTACAAAATCTGCAATTCATATGAATTTTAGAACTGATATTATTAACTAAAATCCCTTTTTCATCACATAACTCTGCTATTTTTTTATTAAATTCACTATTATTAGTAGCAGTTATAACAAGAAATTTATTATTGAGCATACTCTCTTCAAAAGGTTGAATAGTTAATTTAATATTTTTTAAAAGATTAAATTTTTGTTCAGCTATCTCAAGAGTTATAACTTCAATATCAGCTCCTTGCTCTAAAAGAGTTGTAACTTTTCTATATGCAATTTTTCCAGCTCCAATAACTAAAACTTTTTTTTTATTTAGATTTATAAAAAGAGGAAAAAAATCTTTATTTTCCACTATTTTTCTCCTTAATAGCTAAAAATGCTTTCTCTATAATTTCAAGAGTTTTGTCCATATCTTCTTTTGTATGAGCCATTGAAACAAAATGAGCTTCAAATTGAGATGGAGGGCAAACGATACCATTTTCTAGCATAGTATTAAAGTATATAGCAAAGTTTTCAGTATTAGAAGAAAGAGCATCTTCTAAGTTATTTACTTCAGTTCTGTCAGTAAAGAATATTGTAAATAATGATCCAATAGAATTTACACATACGGGAACAGAGTATTTTTTAGCTAATTCTCTTATGTTTGAAACTAAATATTGAGTTTTTTCTGAAAGTTCTTTATAGAAATTTTCTCTATTATTGTATAGATAACTAACTGTTTCATATCCAGCTGTAACAGAAACAGGGTTTCCAGAAAGAGTTCCAGCGTGATAAACTCTTCCAACAGGAGCTACTAGATTCATAATTTCAGCTTTTCCTCCAAAAGCTCCAACAGGGTATCCTCCACCAATTATTTTTCCTAAAGTTGTCATATCAGGAGTGATACCAAAATATTCTTGGGCTCCACCAAGAGCAAGTCTAAATCCAGAGATTACTTCATCAAAAATAAGTATAGTTCCAGTTGAAGTACAAATTTCTCTCATAGCTTTTAAAAATTCAACATCAGGAGAGATCATACCCATATTAGCAGGAACAGGTTCCATAATAAGACAAGCTATCTCTTTAGTTTCTAATATTTTTTTTACAGCTTCTAAATCTCCGAAAGGTACAGTTAAAGTATCTTTTAAAACTCCTTCAGTAATACCATTGCTATCTTGATACCCATCAGTAAGTAATCCAGATCCAGATTTTACAAGAAGAGAGTCAGAGTGTCCGTGATAACAACCTTCAAATTTTAAAATTTTATTTCTTCCAGTATAAGCTCTAGCTAATCTAACAGCTGACATAGTAGCTTCAGTACCAGAAGTAGTAAGTCTTACTTTTTCAATAGATGGACAACATTTTGTAATAAGTTCAGCAAGTTCAACTTCCATTTTTGTAGGAAGTCCAAAAGAACTACCCATTTCAATAGCTTCTCTTACTCCTTTTATTACGTTTTCAGGATTGTGTCCTAAGATTAAAGGACCCCAAGAACAGATATAATCAATATATTCATTTCCATCTTCGTCCCAAATTCTAGCTCCCTTACCTTTGTAAGCAAAAATAGGAGCTTTTCTATTTACAGATTTGAATGCTCTTACAGGACTATTAACTCCACCAGGTATATATTTTTCAGCTTTTTGAAAAATTTCAGTTGAAATTTTATGTTCCATTTTTTCCTCCCCCTAAAATTCTACTTCTTTATTTTTGTACCATTTAGCTATATCTTTAGCGTGATAAGTGATTATAATATCAACTCCAGCTCTTTTCATAGCAAACATATTTTCCATTACTATTCCCTTTTCATTGATCCAACCATTTTGAGCAGCAGCCTTAACCATTGAATACTCTCCACTTACATTGTAAGCTACAACAGGAAGATCTATATTAGAGATAGCTTGAACGACATCAAGATAAGCAAGAGCAGGTTTTACCATAATAAAATCAGCTCCTTCAGCTATATCAGCTTCAACCTCTCTAAAATATTCTTTAGAACTTCTAAAATCCATTTGATATGTTTTTCTATCTCCAAAACTAGGAGCAGAATCGGCAGCTTCTCTAAAAGGTCCATAATAGTTAGATGAATACTTAGCACTGTAAGCCATAATAGGAGTATTTACATATCCATTTTCATCTAATATATTTCTAATTGCTAAAATTCTACCGTCCATCATATCAGATGGAGCAACAATATCAGCTCCAGCTTTAACGTGTGATAGAGCTGTTTTAGCGATATATTTTAAAGTTTCATCATTAACTACTTCACAACCATCAAGGATTCCACAATGTCCGTGAGAAGTATATTCACACATACAAACATCAGTTATAACTAAAAATTCTGGGAAATTTTTCTTGATATATCTTATAGCTTCTTGAACAATTCCGTTATCAGCATAAGCACCAGAACCCATTGGATCTTTATGTGCAGGAATACCAAAAAGTAGAATAGAAGTAATTCCTAAATCTTTAAGTTCTGTTAACTCCTCTCCAACTCTATCAATAGACCATCTATATTGCCCAGGCATAGATGAAATTTCCTCTTTTATATTATTTCCCTCTTCAATAAAAAGTGGATATATAAAATCACTTAATTTTATTGATACATTTCTAACCATATCTCTCATAGCTTTTGAACTTCTTAATCTTCTAGTTCTTGTAAACATAAAAAACC
>JAUNAY010000090.1 GCA_030527385.1 Fusobacterium sp.
AACTTAAAAAAAAGCGAAACTGAAAGTGCTGAATATTATACCTATATATTTAACTATATGAAAAACAATAATAGCAAATTTGATCCAACATATTTTAAATGGAAAATTGAACCAGAAGTTTTATCTATGGTTGACTCTATTGAAGAGAGTGGAGAAATTTTAGATGGTAGAGATAATATTTTTAATTACTATACTCAATATAATTTAATAGATATTATTTCATCTTTAGAAGATTTTAGTGAAAATAAAGATTATATCTTAACCAAGAAAAAATTGCTATATGATTTTATCTTAAAAAATTATGTTACAAAAAATGGTTTAAAAACAAGGCGTGGAAATGAAAAAAGCAATCATAAAAATATTGCATATATAGGTTTTCTTCCTAAAGAACAACAAACAAAATATCTTTTAAATGATTATAAAAGATATTTTGATAAAAATTTAGGAGTATTAAGAGATAAAAAAGAAAAGAAAATAGATCTAAAATATAACCTTGAATTTATCATTAAGCTTTATGAAAATAATTTAATAGCTCAAGGTGACATAATTTTTAAAAACATTAATAATATTATTTCACAAAATAATTATTATATTACTCCAAAAATTAATCTAGCTGGAGAAAATTATAGTGGAATATATGGAGAAATGCTATATTTGTATTTCACAGCATTACAACTTAGGGAGAATAAAAAAAATGAGCATTCAAAATAAAATAGAGGCTATTCTTCTTTTAGGTGGAGATGAGGTAAAAATAAAAGATCTTTGTAAATTTTTTTCTCTTTCCATAGAAGAACTTATGCCAATAATTGATAATTTAAAAAAAACTAGAAAAGATACTGGTATAAATATAGAAATAAGTGGAGATTTAATCTATTTAGTAACTAATCCTATATATGGTGAAACTATTAATGAATTTTTTGAGCACGAATCAAAACCTAAAAAACTTTCTGGAGCATCATTAGAAACACTTTCTATCATTGCTTATAGACAACCTATTACAAAAAGTGAAATAGAAGCTATTAGAGGAGTTTCTGTTGATAGAATTATACAAAATCTTGAAGAAAAAAAATTTGTAAGAGTTTGTGGAAAAAAAGAGGGAATTGGTAGAGCAAATCTATATGAAGTTACAGAAAAATTTTTAACATATATTGGGTTATCATCTATTACTGAATTGCCAAATTATATTGAAATAAAAGGGAGAATTGAAGAAAATGGAAGAGATGAGGATAAATAAATACCTAGCCTCTCTTGGAATAGCTTCTCGAAGAGAGATTGACAGATTAATTGATGAGGGAGCTATCAAAGTAAACGGAGAAAAAGCAACTGCTGGTATCAAAGTTTCTGATAAAGATGAAATTTATATAAAAGGAAAAAAAATAAGTAAAAGTATCGAAAAAAAAGTTTATTTCCTATTAAATAAACCTCTTGAAGTTTTAAGTTCTGTTAAAGATGATAGAGGTAGAAAAACTGTTGTAGATTTGATAAAATGTAAAGAGAGAATATTTCCAATAGGAAGACTTGATTATAATACATCTGGGCTTTTAATTTTAACTAATGATGGAGATCTATTTAATAGAATTATTCACCCTAAAGCTGAAATATATAAAGAATACTATGCTAAAGTTTTAGGAGAGATTAAAGATGAGTCTATCAATAAACTTAAAAATGGAGTAAAATTAGAAGATGGAATAACTCTTCCAGCTTATGTTACTTTACTAAAAAGAGAAAAAGGAAAAAGTGAACTTTTAGTTTCTATTAGAGAGGGAAGAAATAGACAAGTAAGAAGAATGCTTGATGCTGTAAATCACCCTGTTATTACGTTAAAAAGAGAAAAAATTGGTAAGTTATCTCTAGGCAAATTAAAATTAGGAGAGTATAGAGAGCTTACAAAAGAAGAAGTTGATTATTTATATTCATTATAGAAAATAAAAATATTTTTTAGGAGGAAAAAAATGGCTTTAACAAAAGAAGAAGTTTTAAACGTTGCCAAATTGGCTAGATTAAAATTTTCTGCTGAAGAAATTGAAAAATTTCAAGTAGAATTAAATGATATACTTGGATATATTGATATGTTAAATGAAGTAGATACAGCAGAAACAAAACCTTTAGTGCAAGTTAATGAAGCAGTAAACAATTTAAGAGACGATGAAGTTAGAAAATCTTTATCAACTGAAAAAGCTCTTTCTAATGCACCAGATTCTGGAGATGGAGCAATAATAGTACCTAAAGTAGTTGGGTAATCTAATACAATACAAGTTAAAATCAAGGAGGATTTTTTCAATGGAAAATTTTTATAAATTATCTGCTTTTGAAATCAGAGAAAAGATTTTAAAAGGTGAAATAAAATCAGAAGATGTAGTAAAAGAAATATTTGAAAGAATTGAAAAAATAGATGGTAATATCGGAAGTTTTGTCACTTTAAGAAAAGAAAAAGCTTTAGCTGAAGCTAAAATTGTAGATGAAAAAATTAAAAATGGAGAAAAAGTTGGATCTTTAGCTGGAATTCCTGTGGCTATAAAAGACAATATGGTTTCAGAAGGAGATTTAACTACTGCTTGCTCTAAAATTTTATCAAACTACACTGGTGTATATGATGCAACAGCAGTTAAAAAATTAAAAGAAGCTGATGCTATAATTATAGGTATTACTAATATGGACGAATTTGCAATGGGAAGTACTACAAAAACTTCTTATCACAAAGAAACAAAAAACCCTTGGGATACTGAAAGAGTTCCTGGTGGAAGTAGTGGGGGAGCTGCTGCTTCTGTTGCTGCTCAAGAAGCATTTATCTCTTTAGGATCAGACACTGGTGGAAGTATTAGACAACCTGCTTCTTTCTGTGGAGTTGTAGGGTTAAAACCTACTTATGGAAGAGTATCAAGATATGGTCTTATGGCGTTTGCTTCATCACTAGATCAAATTGGTCCTATTGCAAAAAATGTAAAAGATATAGCTCTTTGTCTAAATGTAATAGCTGGTGCTGATGATTATGATGCTACTGTTTCAAATAGAGAGGTTCCAGATTATACAGAGTTTTTAAATAAAGATATTAAAGGAATGAAAATAGGAGTTCCTAAAGAATATTTTATCGATGGGATAAATGCTGATGTAAGAAAAATTGTAGATGAAGCATTAGAAAAATTTAAAGAATTAGGAGCTGAAATTGTTGAAATTTCTCTTCCACATACAAAATATGCTGTACCTACATACTATGTTATTGCTCCTGCTGAAGCAAGTTCAAACCTTGCAAGATTTGATGGAGTTAGATATGGTTATAGAAGTGAAAATATAAAAGATGTTAACGATCTTTATATTAATTCAAGAAGCGAAGGTTTTGGAGATGAAGTTAAAAGAAGAATAATGATAGGAACATATGTGTTAAGTGCTGGTTTCTATGATGCTTACTTTAAAAAAGCTCAAAAAGTTAGAGAGTTAATTAAAGAAGATTTTGATAAAGCTTTTGAAAAAGTTGATATGATATTTACTCCAGTATCACCAAACACAGCTTTTAAACTTGATGATAAAAAATCTCCTATTGAACTTTACTTAGAAGATATTTTCACTATTTCAGCTAACCTTGCTGGAATCCCTGGAATATCTATTCCTGCTGGTTTGGCTAATAATCTACCTGTTGGTATTCAATTATTAGGTAAACCTTTTGGAGAAGGACAATTAATACAAGCTGGAGATGCTTTTGAAAAAATTAGAGGAGAATGGAAGCTACCTAATTTAGATTAGGAATCTATCCATTTAGAAGGAGATAATAAAATGAGAGAATGGGAATCAGTAATAGGATTAGAAGTTCACCTTCAATTAAAAACAGGAACTAAAGTTTGGTGTGGTTGTAGTGCAGATTATGATAATGCTGATGCAAATACTCATACTTGTCCAATATGTTTAGGACACCCAGGTGCACTTCCTAAATTAAATAAAAAAGTTGTAGAATATGCTGTAAAAGGAGCTCTTGCTCTTAATTGTAAAATAAATAACGAAAGTGGTTTTGATAGAAAAAACTATTTCTATCCAGATACTCCTAAGAACTATCAAATTACTCAATTTGAAAAATCTTATGCAGAAAAAGGTTGCCTTGAATTTAAACTAAATTCTGGAAGAATGGTAAAAGTTGGGATAACTAAAATCCAAATAGAAGAAGATGCTGCAAAATCAATTCACGCTGAACACGAATCACTTATCAACTATAACAGAGCATCTATCCCTCTAATCGAAATCATATCTGAACCTGATATGAGATCATCTGAAGAGGCTTATGAATATTTAAACACTTTAAAAAGTACAATAAAATATACTGGTATCAGTGATGTATCTATGGAACTAGGTTCTTTAAGATGTGATGCTAATATTTCCGTAATGGAAAAAGGTTCTAAAGTTTACGGAACTAGAGTAGAGGTTAAAAACCTTAACTCTTTTAAAGCTGTTGCTAGAGCAATAGATTATGAAATTGGAAGACAAATAGAAACTATTGAAAATGGTGGAGAAATTCATCAAGAAACTAGACTTTGGGACGAAGAAACTCAAACAACTAAAGTTATGAGAAGCAAAGAGGAAGCTATGGATTACAGATACTTCCCAGAACCAGATCTTTTAAAACTTGTTATTACTGATGAAGAAATAGAAGCTATTAGAGAACTTATGCCAGAATCTAAAACTGCTAAGTTAGATAGATTTATCAATGAATATAAAATTCCTGAATATGATGCTAATATTCTTTGTGAAGATATCGAACTTGCTGATTATTTTGAAGCAGTTACTCAAGTTTGTAAAAATGCAAAATTAAGTTCAAACTGGATAATGACTGAAGTTATGAGAAACTTAAAAGAAAAAAATATTTCTATTGATAAATTTACTATTTCTGCTCAACATCTTGGAGAAATTATAGCTCTTATTGAAAAAAATGTTATTTCAACAAAAATAGCTAAAGAACTATTTGAAATAAAACTAACTGATGATAGAGCACCAGAAGTAATTGTAAAAGAAAAAGGTATGGTACAAGTTGCTGATACTGGAGCTATTGAAGCTATGATTGATGAAGTTATTGCTTCTAATGAAAAAATGGTAAATGACTATAAAAATTCAGATGAAGGTAGAAAACCAAGAGTATTAAAAGGTCTTATTGGGCAAGTTATGAAACTTTCTAAAGGTAAAGCAAACCCAGGAATGGTAACTGAACTGATGACTAAAAAATTAAGTAATCTATAATTTAAACTTTTAAGCAGAGTCTTTCTAGCAAGAGAGGCTCTGTTTTTTTA
>JAUNAY010000091.1 GCA_030527385.1 Fusobacterium sp.
AATCCTCTTGCAAAAGAAATATACACTGCTTTTCAGCATAATAATTACTTACATTTTTCCAATTTTTTGCATACTCTACTAGCATATCTCTAAGTGCTGGAACTAAAACTCCATTTATTCTTACTTCACAAATATATTCTCCTACACTATGTGAAGCAAAAAGTTTTATTATATATGCTTTTTTTGTTCCTAAATAAAGAGGGAGTTTATCTTTTATTATGCTTAAAAGTGAATTGTCTTGATTGATTAAATTCTCTTTATTACCTATACATACTAAATCACTCTCATATTTTCTAAAAAGGTGTATCTTCTTTTGAAGAAAAACTTCAAAAATATCATAATTTTCATCTTTTAATCCAGCTAGTAAAGGAATCATTGTGGCATTATAAAAATTTTTAGCAGCAGATTCTAAAGCTTGTTTTGTATTTTCTCCTACTCCCACCACTGATTCAATTATATCCTCCTCAAACTCTGGGTGTTCAATAGAAAAGATTGCTTGAACAATTTTTTCTTGTACATTATTAAGAAACAATGAAATTTTTAAATTTAAAGATGGAATTTGTAAAATATTGTGTCCATCATAAATTCCCATATCCATCAAATATATTAAATTACATAAAACTGTTTCTTCATTTTTATGGTTATGTCCCATCTTTCTACTCCTATTTCAAATATTTTTTTAAAAAAAGAGATTCCACAAAAGTGAAATCTCTCAATTATTCTTGACAAAATTACTTTTATACAAGAGCTCCCATTTTTTTACCACCAAGTAGATGGAAATGAAGATGGAAAACCTCTTGTCCACCATATTCATTACAGTTTGTAATAACTCTATACCCTTGTTCAGCGATTCCAAGTTCTTTAGCTATATGAGCTATTGCAAGATACATATCCCCAATGATATTTCTATCTTCAGGAGTTATGTCGTTGATAGTTGGTATCTCTTTTTTGGGAACAACTAAAATATGAACAGGTGCAGCAGGAGCAATATCTTTAAATGCTAGTACTGTATCAGTTTCATAAACAATAGTTGCTGGTATCTCTCTATTTATTATTTTAGTGAATATAGTAGCCATATATTAATCATCTCCTAAAAATTAATTAAATGCTTTCTATTGCATTAACTCTTTTTTCGTGTCTTCCACCTTGGAAATCAGTAGCAAGGAAAATATCTACCATTTCAAGAGCAAGAACATCTCCAACAATTCTTCCACCCATAGCAAGAATGTTAGCATCATTATGCTCTCTTGTAAGTCTTGCCATAGTTGTGTTTGTGCAAAGAGCAGCTCTTACACCAGGAACTTTATTAGCAGCAATAGAGATTCCAATACCTGTACCACAAACTACTATTCCATATTCAGCTTTTTTGTCAGCAACTGCGTGTCCAACTGCGTGTCCAAAAGTTGGATAGTCTACTGATTCAGTAGAGTGAGTACCTAAATCAAGTACTTCGTGTCCTTTTTCTATAAGATGTGCTTTTATTTTTTCTTTTAATTCAAATCCTCCGTGATCAGCACCTAAAGCAATTTTCATAAATATATCCTCCTAAAAATTTTGTTTACAAATATAAAGGGGAATTTCTTCCCCCTACGTTACTTAAATATTAGAATCCTTCAAAGTGAGGGTGTCCGTGCTCTAATTCTACATCAGTAGCTTCTCTAACACCTGTAACTTCAACTTCAAATCTTAAGTTTCTTCCTGCAAATGGGTGATTTCCATCAGTAGTTACTACATCATCATCTATTGAAGTAATTACAAATTCTTGTTCACTTTCTTCTCCAGTTTCATCGTCTTCCATATCAGCAACAAATTCCATTCCTTCATAGATATCATCGAAATCAGCAAAATCTTCTTTGCTCATTTCCATAATAAGATCTTCATCATATTCTCCATATCCTTCTTCTGGAGTAAGAGTCATAACTGTTTTAAATCCTCTTTCTTTCCCTTCAAGAGTTTCTTCAACTTTAGGAACAAACGCTCCAATTCCGTGAATATAGAAGAAAGGTCCAACCTCTTTTGTATCTTCTAAAAGTTCATTTGTATCATTATCATAAACTTTGAATTCTAGTGTTACAACTGCATTTTCAGTAATTTTCATAAATTTCACCTCTTTTATATTTTTACTGTATACTATAAGAATAGCATAAATTTAGATAAATTTCATCTTTTTTTTATATTTAATGTAAAAAATAAGATTTTTATATCAAAATCCCATATTTTTTTTGACAATATTACAGTTTTCCTCTCCTGTCCATCTTTTTAAAAGTAAAAATGCAGTTTCAAGTGCGTTTTTAGGTGCAGAGCAAGTAATTATATTTTTATCTTCAACTACCTCCTCTTTTACAGGTATAGCTCCATATTTTTTCAATTGAGAAAAATATCTTTCATTATCTAAAAGATAAGTAGTAGCCCTCCTATTTTTTAAAACTCCAGCTTCACAAAGCGGAATTACACCCGTACAAATTCCAATAATAATTTTATTTTTTTCATTAAAATGGTGAATAATATTTTGAAAATTTTTATCTTTCATATCACTAAAAAAATTTGCCTTACCAAACCCTCCAGGAATTATAAGTGCATCAAATTCATCTAAATTTATACTCTCTTTTTTTAAATTTATCTCTGGAAAAATTTTTAAATTCCATGTACAATATATTATATCGTGTATGCTAATTGTAGTGACGGAGGTGTTCTTTTTTCCTACAATCATATTCCAACCAAAAATATCAATAAATGGTGAAACCTCAAGTATTTCAACGCCTTGAGAAATAAGCAGTAAAATTTTTTTCATAATTTTCTCCTAAAAATATTAAAAATGATTGACTAATCTTCTAAAAAGTCTTACAATACATCGTATTTGGATAGATAATATTTATTATAGCATTCTGTTATAAATATATAAAATAAAATTTTAATTATAAGGAGGTAAGATGTCAAAGCTAGATCAAAGTAAAACTCCACTATTCTCTGTATTGAAAGATGAATATGTAGGAAGAGATATTCTTCCATTTCACGTTCCTGGACATAAAAGAGGAAAAGGAGTAGACAAAGAATTTCATGATTTTATGGGGAATGGACCTTTCTCCATGGACGTAACTATTTTTAAAATGGTAGATGGGTTACACCATCCAAAAAGTTGTATAAAGGAAGCTCAAGAGTTAGCAGCAGATGCTTATGGTGTTAAAAAGAGTTTCTTTGCTGTAAATGGAACTTCAGGAGCTATTCAGGCTATGATTATGTCTGTTATGAAAGCAGGAGACAAAATTCTTGTTCCTAGAAATGTTCATAAATCAGTTTCAGCAGGTATTATTTTAAGTGGATCTGAACCTATTTATATGAATCCAGAAATTGATGAGGAGTTAGGTATAGCTCACGGTGTCAGACCTCAAACTGTTGAAAATATGCTAAAACAACACCCTGATATTAAGGCTGTATTAATAATAAACCCTACATATTACGGAGTTGCAACAGATATTAAAAAAATAGCTGATATAGTACACAGCTATGATATACCTTTAATAGTAGATGAGGCTCACGGACCACATCTTCATTTCCACGATGATTTACCTATTTCGGCAGTAGATGCTGGAGCAGATATGTGTACACAAAGTACTCATAAAATTATTGGGGCTATGACTCAAATGTCACTTTTACACGTAAATTCTGATAGAATTGATGTAAATAAAGTACAACAAATTTTAAGTCTATTACACACTACATCACCTTCATATCCTCTAATGGCATCATTAGATTGTGCTAGAAGACAAATAGCAACTGAAGGAACAGTTCTTTTAGATAAAGCTATAAAACTTGCTAGAAGATTTAGAAGTGAAGTAAATAAAATACCTGGACTTTCTTGTTTTGGAGAAGAAATCATAGGAAGAGAAGGTGTGTTTGCTTTTGATCCTACAAAAGTAACTATTACAGCAAAAGAATTAGGGCTTACTGGTTCTGAATTAGAAACTTTACTTGTAGATGATTATAATATTCAAATGGAACTATCAGACTTCTATAACGTTTTAGGACTTATCACAATAGGGGATACTGATGAAAGCGTAGATAAATTTATTGCAGCTCTTAAAGATATTAGCAATAGATTCTATGGAAAAGGAAATAAAATAAAAAGAAATATCATTAAAATGCCTGGAATTCCTGAACAAGTTCTAATTCCAAGGGAAGCATTTTACAGTGAAAAGAATACTATTCCATTTAAAGAAAGTGCTGGAAAAATCTGTGGTGAAATGATTATGGCTTATCCACCTGGAATTCCTATTATAACTCCAGGAGAAAGAATTACTGAAGATATTATTGAATATGTAGAAGACTTAAAAGAAGCTCAACTTCACATTCAAGGAATGGAAGATCCTGAATTAAATACAGTTAATGTAATTGAAGAAGAAGATGCTATCTACTTATACACAGAAAAAATGAAGAGTATGATGTTTGGAGTGCCTATGAACTTAGGAGCAAACAAAGCTGGAATCGAATTTGGACCAGATACACTATGTGAAGCATTCCCAGACACATTTGATGAAATGGAAATCATCGAAGTTGAAAAACAAAAAGAAAACTTCAATGAATGGAACCTTAAATATAAAAATACAATCCTTAACACTTGTGAAAAACTTGCTACTGCAGTAAATGAAGCTGTAAGAGATGGATACAGACCAATAGTTATTGGTGGAGACCATTCGATAGCACTTGGAAGTATCTCTGGAGTTTCTCTTGAAAAAGAAGTGGGTGTAATTTGGATTGACGCTCACGGAGATATGAACACAGATGAATCTACTATCACTGGAAACATTCACGGAATGCCTCTTGCACTATTACAAGGAGCTGGAGATAGAGATCTTGTAAACTGTTTCTATGAAGGAGCAAAAATAGATAGTAAAAATGTTGTTATTCTTGGTGCAAGAGATCTTGACTTCAAAGAAAGAGAGATCATTGATCAACTTGGAGTAAAAGTAATCTATCACGATGAAGTATTACAAAAAGGACTTGACAATATTCTTGAAGAGATTAGAGAATATTTACAAATAGATAACTTACACATCAGTTTTGACGTAGATTCAGTTAACCCTGAATTAGCACCTGGAGTAAGTACACCAGTAAGAAACGGATTTACTACTGATGAAATCTTCCAAACATTCAAATACTTATTTAAAAACTACTCAATCACATCTGTTGATATAGTAGAATTTAACCCAGTAAATGAT
>JAUNAY010000092.1:0-3061 GCA_030527385.1 Fusobacterium sp.
ACTCCCTCTTAATTCGCTGATTTGGAAGTGTGCTGATATTAAAAATCTAAGTTTAGAAAAAGTAAATATTTAGAAAAATTAAATTTTTGCAAAAAAAAAGCTATATCCAAAAAAATTCAGATATAGCTTAAAATAGTTTTTTAATTACAAATTATCAAAACTAAACATCTCGTGCAAATCAAGAGTACCAATCATAAGATCGTAACTATTGATAAAGATACAGTTTTTATTTTCGTAATTATTAGATTTTTCATATGGTATGTCGATAAAAACATATGTCTTATACTTCTCTTCATTATAATATTTTTCGAAATAAAACTTAAAATTGAAATAAGAGATCAAGTCAACATCGTTGATAATTTCAAAATTAATAATCTTATTTCTAAGCATTTTACTCTTCCAGTTTAAGCTTCCATTGCCAATAATAAGGACATTTTGCTTTCTGGAATCAGTAACTAACTCTTTGATATAATGATACATAAAAATAATATCCAATTTTCTGTATGGTATACCATATTTGTCAAAAAGAGACATTATAGCTTTTGAAGTTTTTCTGTTTAATTTTTCTTCAATCTCTGCACTATACTTAGTGTATGCTGGTATCAAAAACTTATTTTGAAAATAAGTATTGTTGACAAACACAGCCAATTCGTTGGCAATTTCGTGAGTATTTTCCAATTTTTGAAGATTAAATGTAGAGAAAAACTCTTTTAAAAGCCCTTTCATATCAAATGAATAGATAGGTATATACTTTTCGTATACACATTGTGAAAAATAAGCTGTTAAAAATAGGGTGTTGTCCCCCAAAAGCTCCTTTTCATCTTCTGTTAAAATACCATATATAGTCTCTGTCATATCCACAGCTGGTTTGTAATTTGACGGTTTATACGTCTTTTCCTGTTTAGATTCGTGATGAATAAAAACAATCAAAGCTTTAAGCATATAATAGTAGTTTGAGCCAAGTTGTATATTGAAATAGTTATAGAACTTGTTTGTAAGAGCAGTTATTTTTTGATCTGTCTCTTCATCAATAAACCTCCTATAATGCTTAAAAACTAATGGATTTACCACCTTTTTTAGATTGGAAGTAAAATATCCTTGCAAAAATAAACTAGTTAAAAAAAGTATTGAAAACTTTTCTAACTTGTACGGATCACCCTCTAGGAAAATACCTTTCCATTGAACCGATAGGAGTTTTAAATCAAACTTTTTAATATACTCCTTAATAGTATCAATGTCACCATTTAGTGTTACCCTAGAGATGTCCAGTTCTCTCGAGATTTTGCTTAGATTGATTGACTTTTCAAATATCAGCTTGAAAAATATGTAGACTATTCTCTCACGCTTTTCAATATTTTGAGTCTGGTATTTAGTGTAGTCAAAGTCCAGATTTAAAATGTTGTTTTCGAAGAAATAATCAGTGTTTTCTTTAATCAAAATTCCTAGATTATTCTCTCTTACAAACTCTTCAACTCTGGCTAAGACATTTCGTATGTTCACTTGTGATACCTCAAAGCAGTTGCAAAGATCTTCAATAGTAGCAGTATTGTTTTGAAGTATGAAGTTGATTACATCAACATCAAGTGATTTTAGTTCAGTTCTCTCCATAGCGAAATCCCTCCCCCTGTAACGTTTTAGAATTCGAAATATAAATTCGTATATAAACAGAATTTATATAAAAATTTGTATTCATATAATACATAAAATTTGTCTAAAAGTAAAGTTTTTTTTAAAAATCTTTTTTATTATGTAAAGTATTTTGAAAAAAATTATTTAAAATATATACCAAAAAAAAAAAAAAACAGTATTAAAAAAACGTACTTATAATAAAATTAAAAAGTAAATTTTATAAATTTTCTAATTACGAAAAGAAATTTTTGATGGTATAGTAAAACTATCAAGATTAAAAGCGAGAAAGAAAGCTCTAAAATATCTTGAAAGCAGTTTAAAAACAATTAAATATATATTAAAAAATGTTAATTAATAATTTACAACACAAAATGGTTGTTATATCAACATAAATTACAACAAAGTTAAGGTTGACGGGGGAGGTTAGTTGATGAAAAACAAACTTGTATTATTAATTACTTATTTATTACTAATTGTTAATTGCTTTGCCTATATAAACATAAGTCCGACTACATTAGACAAAAATATCAAGGTTGGTGCATATGAAGAATTTACATTTTTCAATAATACTACTGTACCATTAAGATACAAACTTTCGGCTCTTCCAATGGAGGGGAAAAACGTAAAGGATATGTCAAAATGGGTTGAGATTTATCCTAAAGTCGTAACTGTGTATCCAACAGAGACAAAAAGTTTTAAACTTTATATTCAAGCTCCTAAAGGTGCAGAAGAGGGAGATTATGGAACATTTGTTAATATCAGACAGGTCAGTGCTCCAAAATTAAAACACAATGAAAAAGAGAGCATCGGTGCTGGTATGACTGTTATGGTTAACGTAAATATGGGGCTTTATGGTTATGTAGGAGACGCTGTTCCAAAAGTTGAAGCTACTCAACCTCAAGTTGTAAAACAAGGCAACAAACAGATTTTAAAGATGAGACTTGACAATCTAACAAATAGACTTATAAGAGTTGAAATCACTGTTAAATCAACTAGTAACTATGTTTACAAGGTTGGAGAGGTAAGAGCTATGAAAAATCAAAATCTTGAGATTGAAAACGAGATTTTGGATATGGGAATAGATGAAAAAGCAAAAGAAGTAATAGTAAAAGATGTTGAAACAGAAAAAATAGTTAAAAAAATCAAAGTCAAATAGCGAACATCGTCTCGGATTGAGATGATTATATAAATAATTTAATAGAAAGCTTATTTACAAAATAATATGCTTTGGGGAGGTATATATATGAAAAAATTATTAATGTTAGGAGCAATCTTAGTTTTAGGAGCAACAGCATTTGCTAAAGGAGGATTAGTACAACCAAATGATGAGAATGTAGCAGAAGCTAATGTAACAGTTAAAGCTCAATTAGTAGCTGAAAACTTAGTAATATCAGACTTAGAAGGAAATCCTTTAGTACTAGATTTTGAAAAA
>JAUNAY010000092.1:3161-5214 GCA_030527385.1 Fusobacterium sp.
AAACTTAGTAATATCAGACTTAGAAGGAAATCCTTTAGTACTAGATTTTGAAAAAGTTAATAAAAGAGAAACTGGAATAAGAGAAACTAGTGAAGGGTTATTAGTAAAATATGTTGGAGAAAAAGATTTAACTAATAATGGAATAACAATGGAATTAAAAGGAGATAATGGATTTGTTGATTCTGCTGTACCAGTAACTCTATCAGCATTATCACAAGCTGAAGGTAAAAAAGCAGATACATTTGAAGCAGTTGTAGGACTTGATTCTTATGCAGCTAAATTGGAAAAAGGAACTACATATGATACTGAAGTATATCAAGGAAGAATTAATGGTACTTTAGATTGTGCAAACACAGCTGCAACAGCTAATGGAGCTACAAAGACTGGATTAGCAGAATTATCTACTGGAGATTATCAAGGACAAACTGTATTAAAAGTTACTCTTGCTACTCAAACAATTTAATGCTAAAAACTAGAAATATAAATAAAAACTAAAATAATTATATTTTATATGATATAATGAGAATAGAATAATCATAAATAAGGGCTAAATCTGGAGTTTAGCCCTTTTTGTGAATATATTAAAATTATCTTGATATAGGGTGATAAGATGAAAAAATTTGTGCTGACATTTTTATTTCTTTCACTGATAAGTAATATGTATGGGGAAAGCTCGGGGCTTGACTATTCGGGAGATGTTATATACTTTGAAGATGAGGGAGAAGAGAGAGAAAAAATATACACACTAAAGGTTAAGGGGGAGATTTACTCTCTTTCTTACTCTGCCATTAGAGAAAATGAGAAAAACTATTTCTCTGTTTTTGAATTTTTTAAAGCTATAGGTTTCAAAAACTATGAGATAAAAAGAGGTAAACTAATCTTTAATTTGGGTAGAGACGGAGAAAAGAAAGTTATAGATTTTGGAGATTTAAACAAAGATGAGTATATATATGAAAATAGAGATTATTTCATTTCGGAAGATGTCTTTAAAAGATATTTTGCACAAGATATTAGAGTAAATGAAAATAAATATGAGATTAGTATAACTCCAAGTTTTTTGCTTCCAAAGGTTGTAAATTTGGTGCTAGATGCTGAAGAAAAAGAGCTTTTAGAAAAGAGTAAAAAACCAGTTTTGGAGTATAGATCTCAAAGAGAGCTTTTTGATATTGGGAACTTGCGTGTAAATCTTGAAAAAAGTATCACAGATGACAAAACAAATGGAAAAAGTCACGATTGGGACGGATATTTAGAATATAGTGGGGCATTGCTGTACGGAACTTTTAACACTGATTATGATTTGAAAGAGCACGAGTTTGGAGACTTTACTCTTACATATTCAGATCTTTTAAATGGACAGTATGAGCTTGAGGTAGGAGCCTATGGTGAGCATAGGGAAAAAGGGCTTACTTTCCAAAAGGATAGAGGGTATTTAAACAACGGTAAAGACTACATTATAAATGAAAAAGTGCCACTAGGAAGTAGGGTTGAACTTCTATATAACAATGTACCGATAGAGATTGAGTATGAAGAGGGTGGAGAAGTTACATTTATGAACACTCTAATTAAGGAAAATAGAGAGTTTTTAATGAGAATCTATACACCAGACGGTAAGATATTTGAAAGAAAAATCAAGATTAATGACGATTATAACTTACAAAATAAAGGTGAGTTTGGATATGACATCTATTTGAGAGATGAACACGATTCGAACAAGCTCAATGCACAGACAGATATTTACTATGGGGTTACAAATAATTTGACATTTGGACTTGGTTATGATCAAATCCCAGAGGAGATTGAGGGAGAATATCTATCAGTAAAAACAGTTAATTTCCAAACAATCTATGGAAATTCATTCTATGGTAATCCATATACTTTAACTTATGAACTGAAAAAGGGTATTAACTCAATAGGTGACGACTATAAAACAGATGAAAAGAAATATGTAGATAAGAAATATAATGTTCAACATAATTTTATGATAGATACAACAATCAAAGATTTAACTATCAATTATGAACATTACGAAAATGGTAAATATTATGATTCAAAA
>JAUNAY010000093.1 GCA_030527385.1 Fusobacterium sp.
CTATCAACTACTTTTCTACTTCTAGTTATGTTTGCTCTATGTCTTACATCAGTTTCAACTCCAAACTCGGTAGTTGAACATCCATAAAGTTTACCTAATGCACTTGCATAAGCTTTTTGAGTATAGGGAGATAGTCCTCTGTCTACACAACTTTTAAGATATTCTGGAACATACTTTTTACATTCAGATAAAGTCCTAACATTATATTTTTCTTTACAGTAGTCAGTAAAATAATGAATATGTTTCATATAATTTTTATAAGTCGACCATGAATATATTCTATCTTTAGCAGTACCCTCTTTTTTAGCTTTATGCTTTGATTCTCCAATTGCTAACTTACCGTCTAATATATCTTGTATCTGTTTAGTCAAAGAACCCAATTTAACTCTATTTCTAGCCACTATATAACCCTCCTAAGTATTTTTTTTTATATAACAAATAACGCTAATTGAATTCAACTAACGCTTTATATATAAAAATATTTGATTATGTTAAAGTAAAACTCAACCAATTTATTTTTATGACAGGTAATAGTCATATTTTTAATTCCTTATAGCTCTATTGCTATTCTATTTAATTTTTGGAATTAACCAATTGAATTTGATTGATTCAAAACCTATAAAATCAGGGTGTCAACACCACCAGTACTTAGTTAATTTAGCATTTTAAAATGCACTCAAATTGAGTTCAGATTATATAAAATTTTAAATTCAATACTTAGAAACTTTTTCATTTAATTACTAGCGAAATGCTATTTATTTTTAATAATCTATAATAATATTATATATATTTTAGAGTGATATTTCAAACATATCCGTTTACTAATACATTTTTTACAAAAATATATGAGTAACCGTTATGTATATAGTTTATTTTTAATTCTAAAATTTTTCATAAATCATAGTTTTTAAATTAAAATTTTTAAATTAAAGTTTATAGAATCATAAATAAAAAAAATATAGTTTATAGAAAATTGGAGTTTATGAAAATTCTAAGGCTTCCTGAACCTGCTCCTCCCAATTTTTCGCTTATGAATGTCCTCGGTCGCCATATTGGCTCCCTTCGGACATTCAACGCTCAAAATAGCTCGTCGCAGTTTTGCGGAAGCCTTGAATTTTCAAAATAAACTCCAATTTTAATAAAATTAACATTCCTTTCCTAAACAGCCTTTTTTTCAACCAACTAAAATAAATTTTAAACTTTAATAGGGGGTTGGGGTTGGGGGCTTACTCCCCGCCCCCTTAAATAAACTTTAATTAAACAGGCGTCGCAGACATAGGCGTTAGCCGTAGCAAAGGGTTTGGGAAGTCCGTTCCCAATAAAAAGCAAGAGGCTCGAAGCCTCGCTTTTTATAAAAAAAGTTTATTAAAATATTAATGTACTTATATATGTTTCACCTTTATTTAAGATAAAGAGGAAATTCCAAATTTTTTTTAAAATCATTCCCTTCAAAGCCCCTGTTTTCAAGCTATTTCAGAGTTTTTCCAAAATTTCGGAATGTTTCACATAGGGTGAAACATATATGTTTCACCCTATGTGAAACATAAGGTTTGTCAAAGAACAAAAAAAATAAAAAAATCAATAGTTTTTTTGAAATTTTTTATTAATTTTTATAGAATGTTGCTTTTAATTTGTATTTGTAATAATATGTTTATATTGAAACATATTGTTTCGTTTTTGAAACCTATATGTTTCAAAAAATAAAAGAAAGGAGATTTAAAAATGAAAGATGTTGCTGATAAACATAAATCAAAGTTTAAAGATTTTTATCAAATAAATAAAAAACATTCTGATAAGCTTATTGCTTTAGCTCTAAAAAATCCTAAAGCAAATGCTTTACTATTATTTATTTTAAATAATATGGATGGTTTAAATGCATTACAATGCTCTTCAGTTGTATTACAGGAAGCTTTAGGAATGTCTCGAACTACAATTTATCGCCTTATAAAATATCTTCAACAAAATGGATTTATAGCTGTTCTTAAATCTGGTACAAGTAATGTATATGTTGTAAATGATGATTTGGCCTGGTCTAGTTGGTCAAACAATAAACAATATTGTAAATTTCCTGCTACTGTTATGCTTTCAGGTACTGAGAATAGTGAATTTTTACAAAAACTAAAAGTAGCTAAAAAAACTAAAATTAATAGTTTAGAATTAAAAAATAAATAAATGAAAAATCTAAATAAAATGGTTTTAATACTAATGAAAAATAATAAAAAAAAATCTTTAGAAAAACTCTAAAGACTTGTATAATTAAAATATTTTGAAAAGCTACCTGGCAGTAGCTTTTTATTCTTTCTATAAATATTATATCACTAATAATCATATTTCAATATCTACTTTGCATTATTTTTATATATAATTAATTATTTAATGCTTTTATAATATTTTTAGCTATTCGCTCTATAACTGTTACTGTTACTGAATTTCCAGCTTGCTTATATAGATGTGAATTTGCCATTTTTTCTGGAATTTTATAATCTTCAGGAAAACCTTGTAATAATAAAGTTTCTCTAGGAGTTAATTTTCTTATACCAAAGTCATCTATAACCAATGGTACATTATGACCACCCGTTCCCATATTAGCAGTTAATGTTGGACATACTCCCTTTTTATTCTCTCTTACATATACTCTTCTTAATTGATATACTGAATCCTTATTTATCATAGATTCTTTTAACATTGGATAGTACTTGCTATTTTCATAGTAAAACTTACTATCTTTTTTTTCTTCTTTTTTTATTATATCTTTTATTGTTTTAGTTAAAGGAATTGGATCTGGAAAATAAAATCTATCACATTCCTCTTTATTTTTAAATCCAACCATATAAATACGTTCTCTATTTTGTGGTACATTTCCATATTCCATACTATTTAAAACTTTATATCTAAAATAATATCCTTCTTTTTTCAAACAATCTGTTATAACTTTAAAAGTATTTCCGGAATCATGAGAAACAAGATTTTTAACATTTTCTAAAAAGAAAACCCTTGGTTTTTTAGCTTTTATTACTCTTAAAGCTTCAAAAAATAAATGTCCAGATTTTTCATCTTCAAACCCTGCTCTTTTTCCTGCTATCGAAAAACTTGTACAAGGAAATCCAAACAATACCATATCCGCATCTGGAATGTTTTCAGTTTTGATATTCTCTATTGGACCTTCAATAATTCCATGGTTGAAATTATTTCTATATGTAATGCAAGCATTCTTATCAAAATCATTTGCAAATACTATATCTACTCCAGCATTTTTAAATCCTAAACAAATACCACCTATTCCAGCAAATAAACTTATAGCTTTATACTTATTCATCTAAACCCTCCTATAATAATTAATACTAATATATTAGCAGCAGGCCGCAAAAAAGTAAAGGGGGATATATGATAATATATCACAATTCCCCCCTTACTTTTTTTTAATTTCTGTATTGAATTTCTTTAGATGCAATAATTACCCTTGCATAAGGTTCAAGCCCATAAGGTTCAATACATTCCTTAATTATAGAAAATCGTGGTCTTTTTCCAGCATTTTTAAAGTCTCTAACAGTATTAAAACTATTAACATAAATATCATCTAAATTTTCAGTTGGTATATCATACAAATACATTATATCTTCATTTGCATCAAGTCTCACAAAATGCAATGCATTAAAAATAGAGTCTGGTCCAAATGAAGTTAAATCACTATTCCAATTACTTGTCCCTTTTACTTGAACAAGTTTACCAGTTCTAGGATCATAAGCATCTTCTGAACCACCACCTAAACTTAATTCAAAATTATTAACATAGCAACATACGATTTCTGTTATCCCTTCATGTAAATTCACACCTCTAGGGTAAATTTTCTTCAATTCAAAATTAAGTTCTTTCCATTTCCAATACAAATCTAAAATTTTTTCAAATAAATTTCTATCTACATTTATTAATCTTTTCATAAAATCAGTGATATATTATCATTTGATTATTATAACATTTAAATACTACCTAAATAAACTATTTTTCCCAATTCATTTTATCTTTTAACTTACTTAACCTGTCATCAGTATTTTTAATTCTTTCCTCTAACTGCTCCTGATACTTCTCTTTAAAATTTTCCCTTTCAACCATATCAGTAAGACATTTATTTATTAATTCGCTCATTGTAAGACATTTTTTATTTGCTATTTCTTTTAAATTTTCTTTTGTCTTACCTTCAATCCTAAATGTAAGACTTGAATTTTTTTTAATTTTTTCGACCATTTTTAAACCTCTCAAACTCCTTCTTATTCCTTATATTCTCTATGTCTTACATTATTCCTTTTTTGTATTACAATTATATTTTTTTATTTTATTTAAAATATATTCTGTTACATTTAACTTTTCCGAATTCTGATACAATTCATTGAATTTTTTTATAAATTCTTTTTCATTTTCTAAATATTCAACTGGATAATATTCCTTATAATCTTCTATATTATTAACTATCACTATTTCTATTCCAGTCCCTAATGCTTTTACATCTAACTCCGTTAAATTTTTTAAATTCCCATTAAATCCAAATGATCCTATCGTATTTGTTTTTCTTAAAATAATAGTTTTCATTATTCTTCTCCTTTTAAGCCCTTAAATAATGTTCTGCAATCACAGATATTCTATTGTGTCCTAACGCCTTACTAACCTCTAGCATAGCTACTTTATCATACTTAACACCTTTCAAATCAGCTCTACAAACATATACTTCACTCTGATATGCCCTTCCAGTCCCTTTATTAACTTTATCATATGGAATATCATTAATATCTCTCGCAATACTCTTATAAAAAGTTGTGGCGTACTCAGAGCGATAAGAATGTATATCTGCTGCACTAGATATTTTATTAAACACCCTCCCACTTCCAGCATTATTCATTAATCTAATAACATTATTTATATCTCCGATTACTGGAACATCACGCTCTTTCCCACCTTTCGTCCCGATACTGACGTGGATCATATAATTACCTTCATCATTTTTATATAACCTATCTCCAGTTATGTATTTTAATTCATTTCTTCTAAGTCCAGTAGATTTGCAAAACTCTACTAACTCTTTATTTTTCTCTTCGGAAAAATGCTTATCTCTATCAACTACTTTTCTACTTCTAGTTATGTTTGCTCTATGTCTTACATC
>JAUNAY010000094.1 GCA_030527385.1 Fusobacterium sp.
AATAAAAACTCCAAAGCATAAATAAATTTATACTTTAGAGTTTTATCCTAATTTAATACTACACTAATGAATCAAATTACCAATATTTTTTCCATTCTGGTTTCATTATTCTTACAAGAGCTTCCATATAGAAGTAATCTCCCCAAATACAACACTCCTCTACTCCAATTCCGTGTGGCTTGCTGTATACAGCTTCTTTAAGAAGTCCATTACATCTTTCAATATCCTTTGTAGAATAATTTTTAATTAATGAGTTCATTATTCTTTTAACTGCATTTCTATATATTTGTTTGTCTGGATCTGAATCTGGAAGATATTTATCCATTTCTAGCATTCCACAAACTGCTATTGCTGCTGCTGAACTATCTTTTTCTTCATTTGATGAGTCATCAAAACTTAAATCCCAATAACATACATCATCAGCTGGTAAATGATTTAGGAAGTAATTTGTTACTCTTTTATAAAGATCTATAAACTTTTCATCTTTTAGATAGCTATATGCTAGAGGGAAACCATATACTCCCCAAGCTTGTCCTCTTGCCCAAGCTGAATTATCTGATGCTCCTTGTGCTGTAACTCCTTTTACTGGTTTTCCTGTTTCTGGATCAAAATAGTAAGTGTGATGAGTTGAGCTGTCTTCTCTTAAAACTACACTTGCTGCTGTATTTATATGTTTTGTTGCTATTTCTCTAAACTTAGGATCTCCAGTAGCTTCACTTGCCCAGAATAATAAAGGCACATTTAAGTTACAGTCTATTATTAATCTATAAGCTGTTGGATCATTAAGATCTCCCCAAGCTTGAATAAACTCTCCTTTTTCTTTAAATCTTCCCATTAGATGAGTAGCAGCTTTTATTCCAGCTTCTTTTGCCAATTTGCTTCCTGTTATTTTGTAATCTGCTACAACTGAAGGAGTGTATAAAAATCCTAAGTCGTGATGATTTACTGCAACTTTATTTGTTATTCTTTCATCATAACTTTTTGTTTGGAATGATGCTACTTTTCTATATCTTTTTTCCCCTGTTATCTCATAAGCTAACCATAATATTCCTGTCCAGAATCCACTTGTCCAATCGTCCCATTCTCCTGCATTTAAAATTCCAGGATAAACATAGTTTGTACTTGCTGGTCTTGGAAATGTGTTGATAAATGTTTTTGTATTTCTATCTATCTTTGATAGTGCTTCGTGTAATGCTCCATATAAAGTTTCTTTAGATAGTTCTACATCTTGTGAAAATCTTTCTCTTTTTTCTTTGCTTAATTCCATTGTTACCTCCATATATTACTTTATTTTTTGTAATCTTATAATTTCTGTTGCTCCATTATTTTTTAAATCTATCTCTATTTTTGTTTTAGAGTCATCATTTGTCACTTTTATATTTTTGTTACTGCTATTTTTTAATGAATATATACCATCTACTTCAAAAATTGAATTATTTTTTGAAAGTTGAGTAGGATCACTTACTGCGATTACTAATTCATTTTCTTTCTCTTTAACAATCATAGAAGCAGTTGAAAAAGATGTAATATTTTTAAATTTAGTCGGAATATCTTTCCAAAAATTAATTCTAACTATTTTTTTCTCTCTGTCCTCTACTACGTGGATATTATTATCACTTTTAACAAGTTTTAAAGAATCTAAATTATATCTATTAATTTCTTGCTCGCTAAACATTGGAAAAACTACATAAGAAAAGTTTTTATTTTTTGGATTTTTACCGTGGTTTATATAAATAGTCACATATTTTTTAACTATCTCTTTTTCATCACTACCACCAATATTTTTCCAATTTCCTTTTCTCTCTTCAAATTTAATTTCTAATTTTGGTGCATCTAAAATTTTATACCCTATACTCTCATTTGGATAATTTTCTACAAACATTATAATTAAATCTTTTGGATTTTCTATAATAGTTGTATCTTTTATCTCTTTTCCATTTACCAAGATTTTTCCTGATTTTAAAATTCTGTTATCTATTGTTGTGTGAACTTCTCCCTCATTAGATGAAAGTGAACTTCCATATACTGCAACAGCACCATCTTCTGTAAATAGATATGATTTTTTTACTTTCAAAGCTTTATCCCACGAAAGCATATCCATACCTACAAAAGCTTCTCCATTTTCTACTCCACCAACCCAAGATTTTGGAGTAGTAATTCCTCTTCTTTCTCCAGATCTATCTCCTCTAGTTTTTAAACTATTTGTTACTCCTGCTAAATGATACATATCTACTGTTGGCCAAAATTCAGTATATGCACTTGAATCTTTACCATAAATATACATCATTCCATCTCCAGTAAACCAACCTTTAATATTTTCACCATTCATAGTTTCAAAATTTGCTATTCTTGAAGAGTGCATTGATAGAGCCACTGCTCCACCATTTTTATTTTTGCTTATTGCTCTATCCATAGAATAAAATATTTTATTTCCAACTATATTTCTATTTTTTATACTTTCATCTTCCATTATATTTTTAAGAATAGCTTTTATAGTTCTGTTTCCTTTCATCTTTAAAATATCAAAACTATTGTTAGATGAAATAGTTGTTTTTATAAGCTCTTGCAACTTTACTTTATAATCTTTTGAAGCTCCCTCTGATAGCATTGCTAAAGAGTTTACTACATCTCTACCACGTAAAAGATCACTGCTATTATTTCTAGAAATTGATCTTCCACTAACTGAATCATTTATTCCACCATTTATAAAAAGATACCCATATCCATTCAAAATAGCTTCATATACATTATTTAATTTTTCTCCTTTTAACTCAAACTCTGTGTCTTTTATTAAATAAAGTATTCCACCCAATCCATTAAACAATACTGAAGCATATGTTCCATTATATGCTACATTACTGTGTTGAATAAATGAACCATCTCTATAAAATCCGTCTCCCACAGTTACGTATTCTCCAATCTCTGTTACAGCTTCTAATGATTCATTTACCTCATTTTTATCCTCTAAAAGAATCCCTCTTAAAAAAGAGATTATAGCTGTATCTGTTCTATTTCCTCCAGTTGATAACCTTTTGTCTGGTGTAGTTGAATATGAAGCTGTTGCTCCTGCTCCACTGTATCTTGCGTCTGGTTGAAAGAACTTTGTAGCTCTTAAATATTTTTCTCTTTTTTCTTGTGGAATATCATTATAAGTTAATATTAAAATATCATTTATTGCTTTAGGAATTCCTAACTCCCATTGCCACCAGTTTCCAACTTCTGGAAGCCCTTCGTGATAAGCATTATCATACAGCCAATCCATTCCAGATATAATTTGATTTTTTACTTCTTCATTTTTATAAAATTTAGTTCCTCTAGTTGCATAACCTTTAGCAATATTTTTTATAGCATTATAGCCATTTAAAATATCTACTCCATTTGTCATATCTTCATTTTCTTTGAGAAAATATTTTCTATTAATATCTTTATTTATTTTTTGATAAAATTTTTCACTATTTTTTTCATTGGTTTTTATTATCTCTTGTACTTCAGAAGATGTTAAATCATCTTCTGAAGTTACTCCTGTTAAAAACTCTTCCCATTTTATTCTTACTTTTTCATAATCATTAATTTTCTTACTAACTTCTTTAGAGAAAGTAGTAATTGTTAAAATCATCATCAAAATTAATGCTATTATTTTTTTCATTTTCTTCCTCCTAATTAAAAGTTATAAGAAATTCCAACTGTCGGTCTTATAGAATAATCTCTTGTTTCTTTTCCATAGTTAACACCTGATGAAGTAGTCTTAGTTTTAATAGTTAAAACCTCTCCTCCTATCATTCCAGTCAATCCTGGTGCTATTGGTTGATAATATTTTATGCCATATCTAGTTTCATATTTTTCAGCTGTTTTTTTGTTATTATCATCTGAATTATACCAGTATCCATTTCCTAAAGGTATTCTTGCACTTAGCTCAACCCTTCCTCCATTACCAAAGAAATATGTTACTCTAGGTCTTAATTGGTTAGACTGATATCTTCTATCTCCTTCTACATTTTCAAATTTATAAACACCTGGTTGTGGATTTGTTCTGCCTGGTTTTCTAAAATCTTTATCAAACCAAGTTTCTTCTCTAAAGTAGTTTAAATTAAATCTCCATCTTGGCATAAGTCCATTATATGTAATTCCATATTCATTTTCTAACTCAAAATCTGTTTGTCCTTTTCTATATCCCTCATAATCATAAGCTATAATACCTGTTGTTTGTCCACCAAATATAAATCCATTTCCTAAATTATATGTAAAGTTAGGAGTAAATCTAAGTTGATGAAGTCCTCTTTCTAATCTATCTCTTCCCACATATTGAGAAAGTGTTGGTGCAGAAGTTATTTCATTTCTATATCCTATATTAAATCCATATCTACCTTTAGAATATTGATCACTCCATCTAGCTTCAGCGTGTATTCTTGATTCACTCTTTCTTCTTTCATTTTTATCTAATTCTATCCCAAGATTATTGCTCATATAATAAGTTTCAAAATAGTAAGACCAATTTGTCTTTTTATCCTTTAAACTCAAAGTAAATTTAGGTTTTAGTTTTAATGAAGTAGCATAATCCCCTCTGGAATGTTCTTCTCCCATAATAGGCTCTGTATAATATGATCTATCACTATCATCTTCAGCTTCTAAAACTACACCAAATACTCCAGTCCACCTATCTGAATATGATTTTCTATTCTCAATTTGACTAAGAAGTGGAGCTGTAATAAATACATCTAACATTCTTTCCATTTTATACTTAAATCCTGCTTCTACTTTTTCAGCATCATATTCATCAGAATTAGCTTTTGTATAATTTCCATATACTGTAAAGTTTTCTGTTAAATCTAATGCCCCATTTAAAGAGTATGAAACAATATTTTCTCTTTTTGTTGTTTCTACTCTATGTGCTGTATCTAAAGCTGATAATTTTAATTTTTTTCCATTTTTAATATTTCCTAATTCTGTTTCATAGTCAACATTTACACCTAATCTATACTTTTTATTGAAAATATATCCGTTATTTGATAATGAAACTCCAATATGAGGTACTACTGAATCATACATCTGTTCATCTACTGGAATATTTTTTATAGTCAAATTTTCATT
>JAUNAY010000095.1 GCA_030527385.1 Fusobacterium sp.
TTTTTCTTTTCCATCAATGAGCAAATCAATATTCTTAAAATCTATAGTTAATTTTCTTTTATTACCAAAATCATCTTTAACAGTAGATCTTCCATTATCATTTTTAACTATTTCATTATTGTATTTTAATGTAAAGTGTTTTTCCTTATCAATTTCTAAAGTTATTTTATTTTTTTTAAAGTCATTGTGTTTTAATATAAGTTTCATTTTTTTAAATTCCTTTCTGTAATATATTATTATTATATTTGTTTTTAAAAAAAATAACAAATTATATTTTCAAAAAATAAAAAAATACACTCTTTAATAAATAAAGAGTGTAAAATTTTTAAGGAATTATCCTACATATGAAGCAAATACGTGAATGAATATCATAGTACAACTTGCTACACATAGCCAAGTGCAACCACCAAGGATAATAGGTTTCATACCTTTAGTGAATAGGTCAGCAAATTTAATTTTAAATCCAACACCAGCTAGAGCAGCTGTAACGAAGAATTTATATCCAGTTTTAAGGAATTTGCTGATATTTAACATATCTTTTCCAAATAGTCCAAAAGTATTTAATAGTGCCATAACTAAGAACCAAAGAATGAACATAGGGAAAACTTTTGCAACAGTTTTAGCAATAGAAGTTTGTGCTCCTGTGTTTGCATTATTTTTAGATTCTTCTTTAACCATTAAAACTGTAAAGATAACAGCTAGAGCAATAAGCATAGTTGTTCTTGTTAATTTAACTGTTATAGCAAGGTTTAAATCTAAGTTGTGTAAAGCATTGTAAGTAGCTTCAGCAGCAGCAACACTTGAAGTGTCGTTGATAGCACACCCAGCAAGGAATCCAAATTGGTTAACAGTGATTCCTAGATATGTAGCTAGGTATGGGTATGTTAAAGCTGCTAGAATATCAAATAAGAATATAGCAGTCATTGCATATGCAATTTCTTCTTCTTTAGCTTTAATAATTCCAGCTAAAGTTGCAATAGCAGTTCCACCACATATACAAGTTCCTCCTCCAACAAGAGTACTTGTATTTTTAGTAACTCCTAATCTTTTTCCAACAAGGTATGCTACTCCAAAAGAGATGCAAATGTTAGCGATGATAAGTGGAAGTGCTTTAGCACCATATCCAACAACTTCAGCAAAGTTAAGAGTTCCTCCAGCTAGTATAATACCGATGTTAAGGAATTTTTTCCCAGCAAAAGTAGTTCCAGCTTTAAAATCTTTATCAATAGAAGGCATTAAGTTTAGGATAGTTATTCCTAAAAGAAGTCCAATCATAGGAGCTCCTACCCAGTGTTGTAATTTTCCAAGTTTTGTAGCTATAACAGCTAAAATTAAACAAGTTATGATTCCAATGTATTTTTTATTCAAAATATTCTCTCCCTTAAACTATATTATATATTGCTTATAAAAAGCTATGAATTTAAACTGCTGAGAAAAAAATCCTCAGCAGTCATTTAAAACTATTAGATTAACTAATAAATTAGCAAGTAGCTCCACCAACTAGGTGTAATTGAGCATCTAAGATCTCTTGTTTTCTTTCAAGTAGTTCGTTTCCTAATAGTTGAGCTTCTACATTTTCAAATCCAATTCTTTCGATTGTAGTAGCAAATCTTTCTCCAGTTTTTCCTTGTTCTCTGAATAGAAGAATAGCTTTTTCAATAACATCGAATGCTTCTTCTTTAGTTGTAAATATTTTTCTTAAAGGAATTCCGTGAGCAGTTGATTTACCCCATCTTCCACCGATATAGATTTTGAATCCTTTTACACCATCTTCGATAGCGTCAAAGTGACATTTTCCAACACAAAGTCCACAGTTGTTACAAAGATCTTTGTTGATTTCTAGTACTCCATCTACTACTTTAGCAGCTTTCATAGGACAAACTGCTTCGATAGCACATTTTTTACATCCACTGCATAGATCTTCATCATAGTTAGGAACATATTGTCCAATAATTCCTAAGTCATTTAGATCTGGTTTAACACAGTTGTTAGGACATCCTCCAACTGCAATTTTAAATTTGTGAGGTAATCTAACTCCACTGTATCCGTTGAAGAATCTTTCGTGAATTTCTTCTCCTAAAGCTTGAGTATCTTGAAGTCCGTAGTTACATACAGTTCCTTTACAAGCTACTACTGGTCTAACTTTAGATCCAGTTCCTCCTGTTACTAATCCAACAGTTGCTAAGTGAGCTCTAACAGCTTCGATATTATCGAAGTGAACTCCTGGGATTTCAACAGTAAGTCTTGATGTGAAAGTTACTTTACCATTTCCATATTTTTCTGCAACTTCAGATATTGCTTTGTTTTGTTCAGCAGAAATAGCTCCCATTTTAGTGATTACTCTAATTGAGAAGTTTTCTGTTCCTCTGTTGTGTAAACAACCTATTGCTTTTACTCTTTTGATTTCAGCAGCATCAATTGCCATAAGTTAATCCTCCTTTTTATAATTCATATTGTATTTTAATTTTACTTTAACTAACTTTACTCAAATTAATTTTCTTTAATTGTATTAAATAGATTTCCACCTTCTAATACTTTAACATTTGTATGTCCATAATATTTTAGACGGTTTTGAACCATATATGCTCTTTTACCTTTGTTACAAATTAAAAGAATTTTATCATCTTTTGCATATCCTTCTAAAGGACCATTTACTGTTGGTAAATCAACATATGGAGCTCCTTCGATAGATGGTACTAAACAAGCATCAATAACTTTGTATCCTTCATCAGCACCAGCTGCATATTCAGCAGGAGAGATAGTTTCATAATTTCCATTAATTTTGTTAAATAAAACATTAACAGTATGTACTAATGGGTGAATAGCTGTTGAGAATGGTGGTGCATATGCAAGATCTAAATCTTCTAAATCGTGAAGAGTAGCTCCCATTGACATTGCAGTAACAACGATATCAACAACTTTATCAACTGCTCCTTTTCCTAAAACTTGTACTCCTAAAACTTTTAAACTATCTTTATCAGCGATAAGTTTTATCATAAAGTTTGAAGCTCCAGCATAGTAATGAGCTTTATCATCAACAACAGTAACAACACTGATAGGATTAAATCCAGCTTCTTTAGCAGCAACTTCTGTAAGTCCTGTTCTACCAACATTTAATTCAGGAAGTTTAGCAACAGCAGTTCCAACTACTCCTCTGTAAGCTATTCTTTTTCCATTGATGTTTTGAGCAAGGATACGTCCTTCTATATTTGCAGATGATCCCATTGGTGACCAAGCAGGTGCTCCTGTTAAGATGTTTTTAACCATTGCACAGTCTCCAGCAGAGTAGATATCTGGATCATTTGTTTCAAAATATTCATTTACTTTTACAGTTTTGTTAGGCATTAATTCAATACCAGTGTCAGCTAAGAAAGCTGTATTTGGACGAATTCCAACAGACATAATAACAGCATCAACTTTCATTGCTCTTCTAGATGTTTGAATTTTTTCTACCTTTCCTTCTCCTAAAATAGCTTCTAGTTTAGTTCCAGTAAAAGTCATAATTCCGTGATCTGCTAATTTATTTTCAGCATATTCAGCAAATTCTTTATCAAATCCAGTAAGAATATTTGGAGCCATTTCGATAACTGAAGTCTTAACTCCTTGTAGAGACAAGTTTTCAGCAACTTCAAGTCCTATATATCCAGCTCCGATAACAGCAGCTCTTTTAATTTTTCCAGCTTCGATATCAGCTCTTAAATTGATAGCATCATCTGGAGTTCTCATAAAATATACTCCTGGAAGATCTATTCCTTCAATAGGAGGTTTTACTGGACTTGCTCCAGTAGCTATTACTAATTTATCATATGAGAATGTAACCTCTTCATTTGTTTGTAAGTTTATAGCTTTAACACATTTATTTTCTCTGTCTAACCCAACAACTTCAGTTTCAGTATAAACTTTAGCTCCTGTTAATTTTGAAAACTTTTCAGGTGTATTAACAATAAGTTGAGCCTTATCTTTTATAATATTTCCTACATAATATGGTAATCCACAACCAGCATAAGATATTTCTTTACTTTTAGTTAAAATAATAACTTCGTGATCACGGTTTTCTCTTTTTAATTTTGCAGCAACTTTAGTTCCAGCAGCTACTCCACCAACGATTACTACTTTCATTCTTCAATAACCCCCTTCAATAAAAAATCAAAAATGAAATTAAATAATTAAATTTGATACAGTAAATTTACAGTGTACATTATATCATTTTTAGTTAAAAAATTAAAATAAGAAAATCAAATAATAGATATTAGAAAAACTAATACCACAATATTTGTTCTAAAAATATGCTAACTGTATAAATAAAATTCTAATTCTGGACTCAAATATGATGAAAAAAGTACACTATCCTATTAATACCTTTTATTCTATATAATACATCTGTAATAAAATTGTATAAAAAAAAGTTACATCATAAATGTAACTTTTTCTAAATAACTTATTTGTATTCTTGAGCTGTCTCAGCAAAATTTTTAATGGCAATATTTTTATATTTATTTTTATGATAAACTAATTTAAAAGTTCTTGTCCAATTAAAATCTTCTAAAGATATTATATTTAATTTTCCTTCTTTGATTTCATTTTCAACCAATCTAGCAGATATAACTGAAAGACCGTGATTTTTAATTACGCCTTGGATTATAGCAATAGGATTACTACATTCCCAAGCAACATCAATATTTATACCTTTTGAATGCATAAAGTTGATAAAAACTTCTCTAGTTCCACTTCCCTCTTCTCTTAAAATAAAAGGCTCATTTTCTAAATCTTTTAAAGTTACATTTTTTTTCTTTAAAAGAGGAGATTCATTTCCACAAACTAAAACTAATTGATCTTCTATAATTGATTTTGTAATAAGAGTAGGACTTTTAATTATTCCTTCAACTAAACCTAAATCTAGTTCATTTGTTAGAAGTTTATCTTCAATAATTTTAGTATTATTTGCATAGATTTTTACTTTTATATTTGGATATTTTTCTTTAAAATTTTTTAAAATATCGCTTATAATACAGCTAGCAACTGTTATTGTAACACCTACATTTATAGTATATTTGTAGTT